>CAVJGP010000001.1:0-43179 GCA_963648855.1 Alistipes onderdonkii
ATGATCTCGAGGTGCAGCTCGCCCATGCCGGCGATGATGGTCTGGCCGGTCTCGGGGTTGGTGGACACCTTGAAGGTGGGGTCCTCCTCGGCGAGCTTCAGCAGGCCCATCTCCAGCTTGGTCTGCTCGTCCTTGCTCTTGGGCTCGACGGCAATGTCGATAACGGGCTCGGGGAAGACCATGGACTCGAGGATGACGGGGTTGCTCTCGTCGCACAGGGTGTCGCCCGTGGTGGTGTTCTTCAGACCCACGACGGCAACGATGTCGCCGGCGGAGCAGTCGTCACGGTCGACGCGGTCGTTGGCGTTCATCTCGAGGATGCGGCCGATACGCTCGCGGTTGTCCTTGCAGGAGTTCAGGACATAGGAGCCGCTGGACAGCTTGCCCGAGTAAATACGCAGGTAGGTAAGCTTGCCGACGAACGGGTCGGTCATGATCTTGAACGCCAGGGCGCTGAAGGGAGCCTTGGGGTCAGCCTGACGCTCGGTCTCCTCCTCGGAGCCCGGCAGCACGCCCTTGATGGCGGGAATGTCCAGGGGGCTGGGCAGGTAGTCGACCATGGCGTCGAGGAGCTCCTGAACGCCCTTGTTCTTGTAGGCGGAGCCGACGAGAACGGGGTGCAGCTGGCAGGCGATGGTGCCCTTGCGGATGGCGGCCTTCAGCTTCTCGACCGGCACCTCCTCGCCCTCGAGGACGAGCTCCATGAGCTCATCATCAAAGTTGGCGGCCTCGTCGAGGAGCTCCTCGTGCTTGGCCTGGGCGAGCTCGGCGAACTCGGCGGGGATGGCGTCCATGGGCTCGGGGTAGGTCATGCCCTTGTCGTCAGCCTTGAAGTCCCATGCGATCATGGTGACCAGGTCGATGAGGCCCCAGAAGTGGTCCTCCTCGCCCATGGGAATCTGGATGGCGACCGCGGGGGCGTCGAGACGCTCGTGCATGGTCTCAATGGCGGCGAAGAAGTCAGCGCCGGTGCGGTCGTACTTGTTCATGAAGGCGATGCGGGGCACGCCGTAGGTCTCGGCCTGACGCCACACGGTCTCGGACTGGGGCTGAACGCCGGAGACGGCGTCGAACACAGCCACGGCGCCGTCGAGGACGCGCAGGGAGCGCTCGACCTCGGCCGTGAAGTCCACGTGGCCGGGGGTGTCGATAATCTGGATGCGGTAGTCCTCGCCGTCCTTCTTCCAGGTGCAGGTGGTGGCGGCGGAGGTGATGGTCACGCCGCGCTCCTGCTCCTGAACCATCCAGTCCATCTTGGCAGCGCCCTCGTGAACCTCACCGATCTTGTGGGTCTTGCCGGTGTAGTAAAGGATGCGCTCGGTCGTGGTGGTCTTGCCTGCATCGATGTGGGCCATGATGCCGACGTTACGAGTGTCGGCAAGCAGGTTCTTTTTGGCCATGCTTCAATCTCCTTAGTAATAGTTAAGGGGAACTCGAATCTGCGCTCTAAGCAGGGCGCAGCAGGCAACTTACCAGCGGTAGTGCGAGAAGGCGCGGTTGGCCTCAGCCATCTTGTAGGTGTCCTCGCGCTTTTTCACAGCGCCGCCCACGCCGTTGGAGGCGTCGAGAATCTCATTGGCCAGACGCTCGACCATCGTCTTCTCCTTGCGGTCGCGGGCGTACTTCACGAGCCAGCGCAGGCCGACGGCGGTAGCACGACGGGAGTTGACCTCCATGGGCACCTGATAGGTGGCGCCACCGACGCGCTTGGCCTTGGTCTCAAGGGTGGGCTTCACGTTGTCCATGGCCTTGCGGAACGTAGCGATGGGCTCAGAGCCGGTCTTCTCGGCAACGAGCTCCAGAGCGCCGTACACGATGCGCTCAGCGGTGGACTTCTTGCCGTCGAGCATGATCTTGTTGATCAGCTGGGTCACCAGACGGTTGTTGTACACAGCGTCGGGTGCGACCTCACGACGGACAGCAGCATTACGACGAGACATTCAAACTCCTCATGTTCAGTGCAGGCTTAGTGCCTGGCGATCGTTAAAGGCAAGCGACTTACTTCGGGCGCTTGGCGCCGTAGCGGGAACGACCCTGCTTACGGTTGGCAACAGCGGCGCAGTCGTAAGCGCCACGGATGACCTTGTAACGCACACCAGGCAGGTCGCGGACGCGGCCGCCGCGCACGAGCACGATGGAGTGCTCCTGGAGGTTGTGGCCCTCGCCGGGGATGTAAGCGGTGGTCTCGATGCCGTTGACCAGACGGACACGGCAGACCTTACGAAGAGCCGAGTTCGGCTTCTTGGGGCTGGTGGTGTAAACGCGGGTGCAGACGCCGCGCTTCTGGGGGTTGCCCTTCAGGGCAGCGTTCTTGGACTTGGACGCAACCTTGCTACGCCCCTGACGAACCAGCTGGTTAATGGTAGGCAAAGCTCTCGCTCCTTCAGAACTCGTCTTGGATTTCCAGGCCGGGACAGCGGCCCGGACACGAGGTGGAAGAATATTATCCAGACTCGCATTTGTCAAAATGCCACGGAGCCGGGCGTATCCATCCCGAAGCACTCCCCCGCAGCTAAACGGGCTGCTCAGACTTGCAACGGAGTCCGAGCTTCCCGGAGTTTTCACAAATGAGGCCCGCCAAAACGCGGCGGGCCCCACAGTTTGCCCATGAAGGGCGGTCAGGCGTAAGAACTACTCGTCGATGAGAAGCGCGTCCAGGGCGCTCATGTCCTCATCGGAGTCTTCGTCCTCGGAAGAGGACGAGTCGTCATCGGCATGAGAGTGGCCCAGGTTAAGCAGCTCGTCGAGAGACTCGAAGTTCTCGTTGATGACGTCGTTGCCGGAATCGTTCGAGGCGACGGGGGCCGAGCCGATCATCTCATCGTCGTAGTGGTGAGACGTCGGGAAGGCCGAGCCCAGCAGGATGTCGTCGCCGTCGGGCGAGAACACCATCTCGAGCAGCTGCGAGATGTCCTCGTCGTCGGCGCAGGAGTCATCGGGCTCAAGGATGTAGAGCAGATCGCGAGCCTCAAGGCCGTCGCGAAGCTCCTCGATGGCCTTGGCACCGATACCGTCGATGCGCAGCAGCTCGTCCTCGGTCTTGCCGATGAGGTCGCCGACGGTCTCGATGCCCACCTCGCTGAACTTGTTGGTCCAGCGCTGAGAGACGCCCAGGTCGTCGAACAGGTAGAGCTTGGCGTCCTCGGCGGACAGGGTACGACCGTTGTGCTGGTACACACCGGAGGCGCCGGCATGGCCGTTGCGGCCGCCCACCCACTCGGGCTGACGGGGCATGCGGTCCTCGATCTGGCGAAGCTCGGCCGGGGCCCACTCGGGCAGCGTCTCGGCGTTGCGCGCGGAGCCCTCGATGACATGGCCGTTGTACGTGAGGGGCACGTTGCGGTATGCCATGAGGCCGGTGCCGGCGGGGATGCGCTTGCCGATGATGACGTTGGCCTTCAGGTCGCTCAGGTTGTCCTCGCGGCCCTCGATGGCGGCCTTCGTAAGCACCTCGGCCGTACGCTCGAAGGAGGCGCTTGCCAACCAGGAATCGGAGGCCATGGAAGCGCGGGCGATACCAAGGATGACGGGCTGCGCCTTGGGCGCAACCTTGCCCTCGAGGGTGAGCTGCGAGACGCAATCCTCGAACTCGTGACGATCGACGTACTCGTTGAGCAGGTAGCCCGAGTCGCCGGTGTCGGTGACGCGCACGCGGCGAAGCATCTGCCTGGCGATGACCTCGATGTGCTTCTCGTTGATCTCGACGCCCTGGCCCGTGTAAACGTCCTTGATGGTCTTCACGAAGCGGTGCATCGTGGTGGCCGTGTCGGTCAGGGAGCGGAGCTGCTTGAAGTCGGTGAAGCCCTTGGTGAGGGCGTCGCCGGCCATGACCTGCTGGCCGCTCACAAGGCCCTCGGTCATGTCGCGCTCGGAGACGCGGGTCTCGAAGCACTCCTGCGTCTGGGGGTTCACGACGCGCAGGACGACCTCGCCGTTATCGGGGATGACGGTGAGGGTACCGGACACCGTGGAGAGCACGCCCTCGCGGCCGCCGATGATCTTGGAGTTCTTGACCGAGACGATGTTGAAGGCGCGGGAGACGAAGGGCAGGCCCTGCGTAATGTCTTCCTCGCCTGCGACGCCGCCGGAGTGAATCGTACGCATCGTGAGCTGCGTGCCGGGCTCGCCGATCGACTGGGCCGCGATGGCGCCGACGGCGGTGCCGATGTTGACCGGGCGACGGTTGGACAGGTCCCAGCCGTAGCACTTCTGGCACACGCCGTGCTGACAGGCGCAGGTGACGACGGAGCGCAGGGTGATGGTGGTCAGGCCCGCGTCGGCCAGGCTGCGAAGGCTCGGGCGGTCGGCGCTCGTGGAGTCGAGCGTCTCGATGCTGGCGATGTAGCTGTCCTTGTTGGCAAGCACCTCGCCCGTGGAGGGGTCGACGATGGTCTGCGCGACGCAGCGGCCCACGAGGTCGCCCTCGAGACCCTTCTCGTTGAACAGCTTATAGTCGACGAACTCCTGGGTGCCGCAGTCCTGGACGCGGATGATGACGTCCTGCGCGACGTCGATGAGACGACGCGTCAGGTAACCCGAGTCGGAGGTGTGCGAGGCCGTGTCGACCAGACCCTTACGGGCGCCGTAGGTCGACAGGAAGTACTCCAGCGTGGAGAGGCCCTCGCGGAAGTTGGACTTAATAGGCAGCTCGAGCGAGTCGGGGCCGACGACCTTGAGGTCGCGCGGGTCGGTGTCGGGCGACATCGGGCGCTTGGTGTTAAGCATCTTCTTGGTGTTAACGTCCGACATCAGGCCGCGCATACCGGCAAGCTGGCGAAGCTGGGTGATGGAGCCTCGGGCGCCGGAGTCGGCCATCATGAAGATGGGGTTCTCGCGGGTGAAGCCCTTCTCCATCTCCTTGGCCACGTCCTTGGCCGCGACGTTCCACACGTCGATAACCGCACGACGGCGCTCGTCCATCGTGATGAGGCCTTCCTCGGCCTGCTCGTCGATCTCCTCGACGGCGGCGTCGGAGGCGGCGAGAATCTCAGCCTTGGCCTCGCGGGGAATGACGGCGTCCCACACCGAGATGGTGAGGCCGGCGCGGGTGGCGTAATGGAAGCCCACGGACTTGAGGCCGTCCAGGACGATCTCCACCAGGGACATGGGGTACTTGTCGCAGCAGTCGTTGACGAGCAGGCCGACGTCCTTCTTCTTCATCTGGAAGTTGACGAAGGGGTAGTCGTCGGGCAGCACGGCGTTGAGGATGATGCGGCCCACCGTGGTGGTGATGCGCGAGCCGGCCTTGTGGGCCTCGGGGGCGTCGGCATGGTTGAACTTGTCCCAGACCACGGTGTCGCGCTTCAGGCGCACGACGATGGGGGCGTTGAGCTCGATGCCGGCGCGGGCCTGGTAGGCGTTCTCGGCGTCAGCGAAGTCGATGAACTCGGGGAGACGGTCGCCTTCCTCGTAGTCGTCGATGCCGGTGACGTAGTACATGCCGATGATCATGTCCTGCGAGGGAACGGTGAGCACCTTGCCGGATGCAGGCGAACGCAGGTTGTTGGCGGAGAGCATGAGGATGCGGGCCTCGGCCTGCGCCTCGGGGCTCAGCGGCACATGGACCGACATCTGGTCGCCGTCGAAGTCTGCGTTGAAGGGGGCGCAGACGAGCGGGTGCAGGTGGATGGCCTTGCCCTCGATGAGGATGGGCTCGAACGCCTGGATGGACAGACGGTGCAGGGTAGGTGCGCGGTTGAGCAGCACCAGGCGATCGGTGATGACCTCCTCGAGCACGTCCCACACGTAGGACTGGGCGCGGTCGATGGCGCGCTTGGCTGCCTTGATGTTCTCGGCGCGGCCGGTCTCCACGAGGCGCTTCATCACGAACGGCTTGAAGAGCTCCAGGGCCATGGCCTTGGGCAGGCCGCACTGATGCAGCTTGAGCTGGGGGTCGACGACGATGACCGAACGGCCAGAGTAGTCGACACGCTTGCCGAGCAGGTTCTGGCGGAAGCGGCCCTGCTTGCCCTTGAGGGACTCGGCGAGGGACTTCAGGGGACGCCCGCCGCGGCCCGTGACGGGACGGCCACGACGGCCGTTGTCGAACAGGGCGTCCACGGACTCCTGAAGCATGCGCTTCTCATTGTTGACGATGATCGCGGGAGCGTCAAGGTCGAGCAGGCGCTTGAGTCGGTTGTTGCGGTTGATGACTCGACGATACAGGTCGTTGAGGTCGGACGCCGCGAAACGGCCGCCGTCGAGCTGCACCATGGGGCGCAGGTCGGGCGGGATGACCGGCACCACGTCGAGAATCATGTTGGTGGGAGAGGTGCCGCCCTTGAGGAAGGCGTCGATGACCTGGAGGCGCTTCACGGCCTTGGCGCGCTTCTGGCCCTTGCCCTCCTCGACGACCACGCGCAGCTCCTCGGCCAGCTTGGAAAGGTCCATGGAGCCCAGAAGGTCACGGATGGCCTCGGCGCCCATGCCGCCCTCGAAGTAGGTGGAGTAATGCTTGCGCATCTCGCGGAAGAGCTCTTCGTCGGCCACGAGGTCCTTCACCTGGAGCTTCATGAACTCGTCGAAGGCCTTCTTGCGGAGCCACTTCTCGTCCTCGGCCTCCTCCTTGAGGTCGGAGATGTCCTCCTCAAGCTCGGCGGGGTCGAAGTCGCCCTCGGGGTCGGCCTCCTCCTCGGCGGCCTCGGCCTTGAGCTTCTCGATGTCGTGGGACAGACGGGCGTCGATCTCCTCGAGGTCGCCCTCAAGCTCCTCGCGCAGGTCGGCCTCGTCGGCGTCGCGGCCCTCGGCGTCGAGGCTCGTGATGATGTTGGAGGCGAAGTACAGGACCTTCTCGAGGTCCTTGTTCTTGATCTCGAGAATCGTGGCCATGGGGCTGGAGGCCGAGCCCTTGAAGTACCAGATGTGGGAGACCGGGGCGGCAAGCTCGATGTGGCCCATGCGGTCACGACGCACCTTGGCGCTCGTCACCTCAACGCCGCAGCGCTCGCAGACGATGTCCTTGAAGCGGATGCCCTTGTACTTGCCGCACGAGCACTCCCAATCCTTGGTCGGGCCAAAGATCTTCTCGCAGAACAGGCCGTCCTTTTCGGGCTTCAGGGTGCGGTAGTTGATGGTTTCGGGCTTCTTGACCTCTCCCCTGGACCAACCGCGAATCTTGTCGGCCGAGGCAAGGCCGATGCGGATGCCCGAGAAATCGTTGTTATCAAAATCAGCCACTGCTACTCCTTGTCGGTATCGCTCGAAACGAGGCTGTCGATTGCGTCGTCAAATGCCTTGAAGGCGTCTGCGGAATCGCCGCCGAGCACCTCGGCAGCCAGGTCGTCGAGCGAAGAAGCGTCGATCTTGTCGTCAGCCTTGGGGGCCGGGGCGGCCGCGGCCTTCTTGGCGTTGACCGGCTCGACATCCAGGGCCAGGGAGCGAATCTCCTTGACGAGAACCTTGAAGGACTCGGGAACGCCCTTCATGGGGATGTTGTCGCCCTTGACGATGGACTCGTAGGCCTTGACGCGGCCGTTGGTGTCGTCGGACTTGACGGTCAGGACCTCCTGGAGCACGTTGGACGCGCCATAGGAGTACAGGGCCCAAACCTCCATCTCACCGAAGCGCTGGCCACCGAACTGGGCCTTGCCGCCAAGGGGCTGCTGGGTCACGAGGCTGTAAGGGCCAGTCGAGCGGGCGTGAATCTTGTCGTCGACCATGTGGCCGAGCTTCAGGATGTAGCTCGTGCCGACGGTGATCGGACGGGGGAAACGCTCGCCGGTACGGCCGTCATAGAGCCACGTCTTGCCCTGCTCGTTGAGCTGGGGCACGGTCTCCTCGCGCATATGGTCGCCATAGAGCTTGTGGGCGCGGGCCATGAGGTTGGTGTTGGCGCGCTTGATGACGTCGACGATCTCGTCCTCGTCGGCGCCGTCAAAGACGGGCGTGGAGACGAAGAACGGGCCCTCCTCGTACTTCGTGCCGCCGTCGTTCCAGCCCTGCGCGGCAGCCCAGCCCAGATGGCACTCGAGCAGCTGGCCGACGTTCATACGCGAAGGGACGCCCAGCGGGTCGAGGATGACGTCGACGGGCGTGCCGTCGGCCATATAGGGCATGTCCTCAACAGGGAGGATGCGCGAGATGACACCCTTGTTGCCGTGACGACCGGCGATCTTGTCGCCCTGCTGGATCTTACGGCGCTGGGCGACGTACACGCGAACCAGCTCGTTGACGCCGGGGGCAAGCTCGTCGCCGTTATCGCGGCTGAAGCGCACGACGTCGATGACGCGGCCGTAGGCGCCGTGAGGCATCTTCAGGGAGGTGTCGCGCACGTCGTGGGCCTTCGCACCGAAGATGGCGCGCAGCAGGCGCTCCTCGGCGGTAAGGGCGCTCTCGCCCTTGGGGGTCACCTTACCGACAAGGATGTCGCCGGCCGTGACCTCGGCGCCGATGCGGATGATGCCGTCGGAGTCGAGGTTGGCGGTCATGTCCTCGCCCAGGTTGGGAATCTCGCGGGTGATCTCCTCGGGGCCGAGCTTGGTGTCGCGGGCGTCGATCTCGTGCTTGGAGATGTTGATCGTGGTCATGAGGTCCTGCTGGACCACGCGCTCCGAGACGATGATGGCGTCCTCGTAGTTGTAGCCTTCCCAGGGCATGTAGGCCACGGTCAGGTTCTGGCCCAGAGCAAGCTCGCCCTTGTCGGTCGAGGGGCCGTCGGCCAGGACGTCGCCCTTGTGCACCTCCTGGCCGGTGTAGACCAGGGGCTTGTGGTTGATGCACGTGCTCTGGTTTGAGCGCTGGAACTTGGGCAGGTGGTAGGTCTGCACCGTGCCGTCGTTGGCGCGGATGCGAACCTGCTGGGCGTCGGCGTACTCGACAACGCCGTCCGTCTTGGCGCGCAGGATGTCGCCGGAGTCAACGGCAGCGCGCTGCTCCATGCCCGTGCCGACGTAAGGGGCGGCGGGGCGGATGAGCGGCACGGCCTGACGCTGCATGTTGGCGCCCATTAGGGTACGCTTGGCGTCGTCGTGCTCCAGGAACGGGATGAGCGTGGCGGCGATGGAGATCATCTGACGCGGCGAGACGTCCATGTAGTCGACCTCGGACACGGGCACCTCGGCGGGGGTGCCGAAGTCGCCGTAGAAGTCCTTGGTACGCGCGATGACGTGCGTTGCGGGCTTGACCTCGCCGGTGATGGCGTCAACGGTGATGAAGCGGCCGGTGCTTTCGTCGAAGCGCTCGGCAGCCTGGGCGATGACGTGGCTCTCCTCCTCGTCGGCCGTCATGTAGTCGATCTGGTCGGTGACGACGCCGTCGACGACGCGACGATAAGGAACCTCGATGAAGCCGAACTTGTTCACGCGGCAGTAGATTGCCAGCGAGCCGATAAGGCCGATGTTGGGGCCTTCGGGGGTCTCGATGGGGCACATGCGCGAATAGTGCGAGTTGTGAACGTCGCGGGCCTCGGTGGGAACGTTGGTACGACGGCTCGAGCCGGTCTTGTGGCCGGCGACGCCGCCCGGGCCCAGGGCCGACAGACGACGCTTGTGGGTGAGGCCGGCAAGGGGGTTGTTCTGGTCCATGAACTGGGACAGCTGGCTGGAGCCGAAGAACTCCTTGATGGAGGCCACGATGGGACGGATGTTGATGAGCGACTGAGGCGTGATCTCGTCGACTTCCTGAGAGGCCATGCGCTCGCGCACGACGCGCTCCATGCGGGACAGGCCCACGCGGAACTGGTTGCCGATAAGCTCGCCCACCGTGCGGACACGGCGGTTGCCGAAGTGATCGCGCTCGTCGACGACGTAGCCCTCAAGGCCGTCGTGCAGGTTGATGAGGTAGCGCAGGGCGGCGATGACGTCCTCGGGGGTCAGCACGTAGACGTCGGGGTCGACGTTCAGACCGAGCTTCTTGTTGAGCTTGTAGCGGCCCACGGAAGCCAGATCGTAGCGCTGCTGGTTGAAGAAGAGGCCGTCGAGCAGGGCCTTGGCCGAGTCCAGCGTGGGGGGCTCGCCGGGGCGCTGCTTCTTGTACAGCTCCACGAGGGCGTCCTCGCGCGTGGTGGTGGTGTCGCGGGCAAGCGTGCGCTGCACCATGGGGCAGTCGCCGAGGAGCTCGATGATCTCCTCGTTGTTCTGGGCGATGCCCAGGGCGCGCAGGAACATGGACGCAGGCTGCTTGCGCTTGCGGTCGATGCTCACCACGATCGAGCCGCGCTTGTCGGTCTCAAACTCGAGCCAGGCGCCGCGCGTGGGGATGAACTGCACGCGGTACACGAGCTTGTTGGCGTCAATCTCGCGGAAGTAGTACACGCCCGGAGAGCGCACGAGCTGGGAGACTACGACGCGCTCGGTGCCGTTGATGATGAACGTGCCGCGGTCGGTCATGAGCGGGAAGTCGCCCATGAAGACGACCTGCTCCTTCATCTCACCCGTCTCACGGTTGGTGAAGCGCACCTCGGTCAGAAGAGGGGCCTGATAGCTGATGTCCTTGGCCTTGCACTCCTCGACGGTATGCTTGGGATCACCAAACTCATGAGCGCCGAAGGAGACCTCGAGGGTCTTCGTGGCGTTCTCGATGGGCGAGACTTCTTTGAATGCCTCGTCAAGCCCCTCATCCATGAACCTGTTGAACGATTCCTTCTGCACCGAAATCAGGTTCGGGAGCTCCATGACTTCGGGAATGTTCCCGAAGTTAATCCTCTCGCGGTACGAACCTGTGGGGTTAGGTGCGATTTCGAGTTTAGCCACTCGGCGATGCCTCCTTCGACTAGAGAAATGGCATGTTACGCGCAACCCTTAATTGTAAGGCAAAAAATTTTACATTCAAAACCTGAGTTTGCAGCTACACCATTACCCCGTAAATGTCAATTCCGCGCTGCATGATGCGCAACAAAAAAGCGAGGCCCGCACATGCGAGCCTCGCTTCTAAACCCAAGTCTATGAGTAGGTAAGACTACTTCACAGAAGCGGTAGCGCCAGCCTCTTCCAGCTTGGCCTTGGCCTCGTCGGCCTTGTCCTTGTTGACGCCCTCGAGCAGAGCCTTGGGGCAACCGTCAACGGCCTCCTTGGCCTCCTTGAGGCCCAGACCGGTGAGCTCACGGACAACCTTGATGACAGCGATCTTGTTGGCGCCGAAGGACTCGAGGACCACGTCGAACTCGGTCTTCTCCTCCTCAGCGGCAGCGCCGGCGCCAGCGACAGCGGCCACGGCCACGGGGGCAGCGGACACGCCGAAGACGTCCTCAAGCTCGTGAACGAGCTCGGAGAGCTCAATCGCCGTCATGCCCTTAAGGGTCTCGACGATCTCTTCCTTGGTGACAGCCATTCTAAAACTCCTTCTAATGCTATGCCGCAGATGCGACAGGCGTTGGTAAAAGCTTGAAGGTCAGGCAGCTTTTAGGCAGCCTGCTCCTCCTTCTGCTCGCGGATAAGGTCGATAACGCGGGCAATCTGAGACATGGGGTTGAGCATGGTAGCCAGGATGGTACCGAGGAGCTGATCGCGACCGGGCAGGTCAGCAATGGCGTTGGCGGTAGCCTCGTCGCAGACGGAGCCATCAACCAGACCGCACTTGATGACGACGGACTTGTTCTCCTTGGCGAAATCCTTGATCACCTTACCAGCGCTTGCGGGGTCCTTCTCGAAGAACACGTAGGCGTTGGTGCCGGAGAGCAGCTCGCTCATGTCAGGGTTGGACGTATCGACCAGGGCACGGTTCACAAGGTTATTCTTGTAGACCGAGCACTTGGCACCGTTCTCACGAAGGTTCTTACGAAGCGTGTTGAAAGCCTTCACGGTCAGGCCGCGGTAATCGATGACGAAGAAACCGGCGTTGGCGCCGAGGTCCTCGGAGATTGCAGCAACCTGGTCAATCTTTTTCTGAGTGGGCATATCTTGCACCTCCTTTCCTCGCGCGCGACCAGCCGGAAAGCTTGTGGCAGGCCGCTTCACAAGAAAAAACGGCCCCCAGTGCCACAAAGACACAGGAGGCCGTAAGGTGTAAAACCTATGACCACCTAGGCAGGAGGGAAATCCCGTTACGTCCCTGAGGACACCGGCCGTCTTTGGCAGCGGATCGCATCGCGTTGATGTGCTTGCGTTTGCAAGCTGGTGTATTAAAGCATACAAAAGACCCCATTTGCTCGAGAAGAGCAAATGGGGTCTCGAAACACCTTATAAGCACAAATGCTTACTCGGCAGCAGGAGCCTCCATGAAGTTGCGCACCACAGCAGAGTCGACCTTGATGCCGGGGCCCATGGTCGTGGTGATGGTGACGGACTTGATGTAGCGGCCCTTGGCAGTAGAGGGCTTGACGCGGAGGATCTCAGTAATGAGCGCGCCATAGTTCTCAACAAGCTGCTCGGTGCTGAAGGAAGCCTTGCCCATGGGGATGTGGCAGATGCCGTAACGGTCGGCACGGTACTCCACGCGGCCAGCCTTGAGCTCGGAGACCATCTTGGCGACGTCCATGGTGACGGTGCCCAGCTTGGGGTTGGGCATCAGGCCACGGGGACCGAGGATCTTACCGATGCGGCCGACCTTGGCCATCATGTTAGGCGTGGCGATGGCGGCGTCGAAGTTGATCTCGCCCTTCTGAATCTGAGCGACAAGCTCGTCGGAACCGACGACCTCGGCGCCAGCGGCCTCGGCCTCGCGGGCCTTGTCGCCCTCGGCGAAGACGGCCACGCGGACGGTCTTGCCGGTGCCGTGAGGCAGGGCGATGGAGCCGCGGATGTTCTGATCGGCCTTACGAGGGTCGATGCCGAGACGGAAGTGAACCTCGACGGACTCGTCGAACTTCGCGGAGGCAGTCTCCTTGGCCAGCTGAACGGCCTCGATGGGGGCGTACAGCTTGGTGGAGTCGATCTTCTTGGCAGACTCGTTATAACGCTTGCCGTGCTTAGGCATGTTGTTTCCTTTCGTGGTTGTGTCGGGTCCCCAGGGGGCTCTCCCACTTCCGGTCACGCGACCGGCATTTGACTATGTTACTCGGCGACGGTGACGCCCATGGAACGGGCGGTGCCGGCGATGATGCTCATGGCAGCCTCGATGCTGTTGGCATTGAGGTCGGGCATCTTGGTCTCAGCGATCTGACGCAGCTGCTCCTGGGTAAGCTGGGCAACCTTGTCGGCCTGAGGACGAGCGGAGCCAGACTTGATGCCGCAAGCCTCCTTGATCAGGACGGCTGCGGGAGGAGTCTTGGTGATGAACTCGAAGCTCTTGTCCTCGAACACCGTGATCTCGACGGGGATGACGGTGCCGGCCTTGTCGGAGGTACGAGCATTGAACTCCTTGCAGAACGCCATGATGTTGACGCCCTTGGAGCCCAGAGCAGGACCGACGGGAGGCGCAGGGTTAGCCGCACCGGCCGGAATCTGAAGCTTGATGAAACCAGTTACCTTCTTCTTGGGGGCCATATGAGATCCTCTTTCATATATGACTCGCGACCAATGATATATCTCACAGGCGCGCCCACCTAACGATGGGACACGCCCGATGGGATCGAATTACTTGATGGAGGCTATCTGATCGAAGCTGAGCTCGACAGGAGTCTCGCGACCGAAAATTGTAACGCTAACGCGCACCTTGCCGGCCTCAGGATTGACCTCCGTCACGATACCGTCGAAATCAGCAAGCGGGCCGGAGGTGACCTTCACCGTCTGGCCGACCTCAACGTCGACAGAGGTGTGACGGACAGGCGTGCCAGCCTCGTCACGATGCATGATGGTGTTGAACTCATCACGCGTGAGGGGCACAGGCTTGTTGTTGTCCGAACCAACGAAGCCGGTGACGCCAGGGGTATTGCGCACGATCGACCAGGTGTGCTCGTTCATCTCCATGCGGACGAGAACATAGCTGGGAAGAACCTTGGACTCCTTGACGGTGCGCTGACCGCCCTCCTTGACCTCGGTGACTTCCTCGGTGGGAATCTGGATGTCGACGATCGACTTCGTCAGGCCGTTCATCTCAATCCTGTGCTGCAGGTCGGCCTTGACCTTGTTCTCATAGCCCGAATAGGTATGGACGACATACCAACGCTTTGCCATGACTTACCTCAATCCTTGGTAGGCGTAGAGCACGGGAACGATGACAGCGTCGACGATAGCGATAAGGATGCCGAAGAAGATGAGCATACCGACGACAGCGCCGGTGTACTTGACAAGCTCGTCCTTGGTCGGCCACGTCACACGCTTAATCTCGGACTTGACGCCCTTGAAATACGTGGTGGCGCGCTCACCCAGGCCGGGCTTCTTGTTCTTGGAATCCTTCTTGGACTCCTTCTTCTTCTCGGGCGCGGCGGACTTGGACTTGGCGTCCACATCGTTCTTGGAATTGGTAGTTGCCATGTGCTCGTCCTTAATCAGCTAAGAGCGATAGACGCTAGACATAAAAAGACTCGCCCACCTTTCGATGGACGAGTCGATAAAAGACTGGCAGGCCAGGAGGGACTCGAACCCCCAACAAACGGTTTTGGAGACCGCCGCTCTACCATTGGAGCTACTGGCCTAGGAACGTTTCGACTCGCCGATTCCTAACGAGTCTCGCGGTGAAGCGTGTGGTGACGGCACCAAGGGCAATACTTCTTGAACTCCACGCGATCGGGAGTGGTAGCCTTGTTCTTGGTCATAGTATAGTTGCGGCGCTTGCATTCAGTGCAAGCGAGGGTAACCATAGTACGCATTCAATCCTCCTGAGTACAAGCTCCGTCCGTGGAGCACGTTGGAATACTTTACATGCTGTGGCGCTGTATGTCAACGAACAAATGCATCACTACAATTTCGACATTCGAAGACACACAGAGCCACAGAAACAAAAAGAGCCCGGCACCTCTCGATGCCGGGCTCCAGCAAGGCACTAAAGCGAGACTACTCGATGATGGTAGAAACGCGGCCCGAACCCACGGTGTGGCCACCCTCGCGAATAGCGAAGCGCAGGCCCTCCTCCATGGCGATGGGGTGAATCAGGGTGCCGGTGATCGTCACGTGGTCACCGGGCATGACCATCTCAACACCCTCGGGCAGGTCCACGCGACCGGTGATGTCGGTGGTACGGAAGTAGAACTGGGGACGATAGCCCGTGAAGAACGGCGTGTGGCGGCCACCCTCGTCCTTGGTCAGAATGTACATCTCGCCAGTGAACTTGGTGTGGGGGTGCACCGAGCCGGGCTTGCAGAGAACCTGGCCGCGCTCGATGTCCTCGCGCTTGATGCCGCGGAGCAGAACGCCCACGTTGTCGCCAGCCTGACCCTCGTCGAGGCTCTTGCGGAACATCTCGATGCCGGTAGCAGTGGTGGTCTGGGTGTCCTTGATACCAACAATCTCGACCTGGTCGCCCACGTGCAGGGTGCCGCGCTCGATACGGCCGGTAGCAACGGTACCACGGCCGGAGATGGTCATGGTGTCCTCAACGGCCATCAGGAAGGGCTTGGCCTCGTCGCGCTCGGGCGTGGGGATGTACTCGTCCACGGCGTGCATGAGGTTCTGCACGGACTCGACCCACTGGGGTTCGCCGTTCAGGGCGCCCAGAGCGGAGCCGCGGATGATGGGCAGATCGTCGCCCGGGAACTCGTACTCGGAGAGCAGGTCGCGGGTCTCCATCTCGACCAGGTCGATGAGCTCCTCGTCGTCGACCATGTCGCACTTGTTCAGGAAGACGACGATGTAGGGCACGCCAACCTGACGGGCGAGCAGGATGTGCTCGCGGGTCTGAGCCATGGGGCCGTCGGTGGCGGCGATTACCAGGATGGCGCCGTCCATCTGAGCAGCACCGGTAATCATGTTCTTGACGTAGTCAGCGTGGCCGGGGCAGTCAACGTGAGCGTAGTGACGCTCCCAGGTCTCGTACTCGACGTGGGCAACGGAAATCGTAATGCCGCGCTCGCGCTCCTCGGGGGCCTTGTCGATGTTCTCGAAGGCGGTGAAGTCGGCCTTGCAGCCCTCGGTCTCAGAAAGAACCTTGGTGATGGCGGCAGTCAGCGTGGTCTTGCCGTGGTCGACGTGACCGATGGTACCGATGTTCACATGGGGCTTGCTACGAACAAACTTCTCCTTGGCCATTCTTCCTCCTCTAAGGAAAACCTAATCCCGGCTGGCTGACCGGTAATACCCTTATATATGCCTGCGGCGCGATTAAACGCGCCGCCATAAGCATCATATGGTAGCGGTGACTGGATTCGAACCAGTGACAGCACGGGTATGAACCGTGTGCTCTGACCAGCTGAGCTACACCGCCAGATGAATGTTTCATGAGATGAAGAAAAGAATGGAGCCTGCCACCGGATTTGAACCGGTGACCTCCACATTACCAATGTGGTGCTCTACCAACTGAGCTAGACAGGCACATGGTGGGCGCTCTAGGATTCGAACCTAGGTAGGCATAGCCAACGGGTTTACAGCCCGTCCCCATTAACCGCTCGGGCAAACGCCCATTCCTTCTTCGTTTCTCAGGAAACGCTGTTTTGCTTGATTGCTTTGTTGCGCTCAAGCAAGTGGTAATACTACGCTTGCCTTTCCTGCCTGTCAACAACCTTTTTGAGAAAGACTTTAGTTCATAAGTCCTTCACAAGGTGTCTCGAAGGCGAGAATGGTGCCGGCTAGGAGACTCGAACTCATAACCTTCCGCTTACAAGGCGGGTGCTCTACCATTGAGCTAAGCCGGCACGTGGTTACCACGGGTGAGAAGATTACCCGATGTGCCAGGGACTTATCAAGACCCGAGGGGCTTTTGACATAAAGTGCTCGGCCGATACAGCCCTTGGCCTGGGGTTTTCTGGGCCGTACGCGAAACGAAGGTCAGGTGGGCCTGGGAGCCGGGGTTCTTCCCTCTCCCCTCGCCTACTGGGGCCCGTCGGGCTCGTGTTGCCGGCACAGCGCCCACGAAAACGGGCGAGGGGCACGCAGTCGTATCCCGCGTGCCCCTCGCCCGTTCAAAGAGCTGAGAGCCTGTATATGGCGTCTTGCGGAGGCTAGCCCACCAGGCAGGACGCCACGCTCGCTCCTACGACCACCAGGGCCGCGACGATGCCAGCCGCCTTGTGCGAGGCCGGCACGTTCTTCGAAGCGCAGAAGAAGAGCGCCCACAGGGCAAAGCCCGCCGAGGCCATAACGACGCCGAGCAGGGCCTGGTTGCCCGCAGGCTTGATGGCGCCGGCCTTCTTCCACATGCGCTGCCCGTCAAGGGTGAACGCAAGGCAGCCCACGACAGCCACAATCGCATACACCCAGGTGGCGTCGGGCAGGAAGGGCGGCTCGAGACGGCCGCCCACGACGAGGATAGCAAGCACCTCCACGACGACGGCCACGAGCCACAGCGCGAAGGCGGCTACACGAAAAGGCACGGGGCTCTTGGCACGCTCGAAATCGGTCCTGTGCGCGTCGACCGTCTTGGCCCATTGCTCCCCTGCGGGCTTGTCTTTGTTATCTGCCATGCTTGGCTCCTTTGCTGGGCTTGGCCATCGCCATCTGCATGAGGCGCTGGCGCACATCTTCGGGAAGTCGGTCTCGTACCGTCAGGCGCGCAGGCGCCCCCGTGTTGGGGACATAGCGCAGCTGGTCGATATGGTCGTTCATGGCCTGCGCCTCGTTGGTGAACATGCGCGAGGACAGGCGCGTGACGCCGTCGGCAAAGACCGTTGACTGCACGCCAGCGTCGGAGGTGATGACCGTGACCTCCCAGCCGGCCGTCCTGTGCTCGCGTGCGAGGCGCTCTATCACCGCGTCGGCCTCCACGCCCGAGGGAGAAAACACGATGTCGATGCCGGCGCTGCGGCGCGCGGGGCGCTCCGGGTCGGGGTTGCCGAACCCGTCGAACACGACCGTCGTGCGCGTGTAGCTGCCTTGCGCGTAGGCGGCAACGTCGGCGACGAGGGCCGCCCGGGCGCGCACGTACACGTCGTGCAGCACCGGATCGCGCAAATCGTCGTCTACCAGGTGCCGGTAGGGCCCCTGAGCGCGGATGACGTTGTAGCCGTCCACCAACAAAAGCGACTTACGCACCTCAGCGGCCTTCCTGGCCGGCCTTTTCCGCCGCCTTGGCCTGCTTCTCCTCGCGGGTCATGACACGGCGCAGCCACTCATAGCACACGGCCGTAGTGGCCTGGGCAACGTTGAGCGACTCGACCTGGCCGCGCTGGGGAAGCGCGACAAAGAAGTCACACTGCTCCTGGACAATGCGGGAGATGCCCTCCGCCTCGTTGCCGCAGACAAGGGCGATTCTGCCCTCCAGGGGGGCATGCCAGATGTCGGCCTTGGCATGCTCGGAGGCGCCTGCCACCCAGAAGCCGCCGTCCTTGAGGGTCCTCAGGGCCGAGCAGAGGTTGGGAACGCGGGCGATGGGCACGTGGAAGGCGGCGCCGGCGCTCGTCTTGTACACGCCCACGGTGACCTGGGCGGCACGCTTGGAGGGGATGACGACGCCGTCGGCGCCCATGACCTCGGCCGTGCGGATGATGGCGCCCAGGTTGCCCTCGTCGGTGATGTGGTCGAGCACGAGCACGAGCGAGTCGCGCTTCTTGGCGCCGGCGTAGGCGATGTCCATGATGTCGACGTAGCGGTACGGCGGCACCTCGCACATGATGCCCTGGTGCGCCCCGTGGCTGCCGCCCTCGGCCGACATACGGTCGAGCTTGGTGCGCTCGACGAGCTCGACGGTGACGTTGGCGCGCCGCAGCTTGGCGGCCAGGCGCTCAAGCGCAGCGTCGGCGCCCGTGGGGGCGCCCGCCGCCTGCTTGGACTGCTTGCCCTGCTGGCCGGGCTTCTTGCCACGAGCGCCTCGCTGATCGCGCGGGGCCTTGGCTTCCTGGGCGGCCTCGTCGGCCTTGGCGGGGGCCTGCAGGTACACCTTGCGGATGGGAACGCCGGCCTTCAGCGCCTCTTCGACCGCGCGGCGGCCCTCGATGAAATCGGCCATGTGAAAAGCTCCTCGTATGGTGTGGCTAGGCGTGCTTGACGCGGGCGCCCTGGGCGGTGTCCTCGATGACAAGGCCCAGCTCGGTCAGGTCGTTGCGGATGGCGTCGGCGAGCGCCCAGTTCTTCTCGGCACGCGCCTGGGCGCGAAGGTCGAGCAGGGCCTGGGCGGCCTGGGCGCGCTCGGTGCAGGAGCAGCCGTGCTTGGAGGCAAGCTCGATGATGCCCGCGGGCAGCTCGTCGGCGCCGGAAGCCTTGAGCTCGATGCCCATGACGTGCATGCCCCACGCGATAACGTCGCCGGCCGCCTTGCAGGCCTGGACGTCCACCGCGCCCTGCGCCTGGTCGAGGTAGGTGTTCGCGGCGGTCACGAGCTCGAAGACGCTCGCCATGGCGCCGGCGGTGTTGAAGTCGTCGTCCATGCAGGCCTCGAAGTCCGCGCGGGCCTTCGCGGCGAGCTGGGCGAGGTCTGCGCCCTCGCAGGCCGGAGCACTCGCGTGCTCAGCGGCCCAGGCGAGGTTCTTGACCGTGTTGGAGATGCGATCAAGCGAACCCACCGCGCCGCGCAGGCGCTCGAAGGAGAAGTCCAGCGGGCTGCGGTAGTGGGTCTGCACCATGAGCAGGCGCAGGGCGTCGGCGGGGTACTCGTCAAGGACGTCCTTGAGCGTGAAGAAGTTGCCGAGGGACTTGCTCATCTTCTCGCCGTCGACCAGGAGCATGCCCGTGTGCATCCAGTGGTTGGCGAAGGTGCCACCCCAGGCACTGTGGGCCTGGGCGCACTCGTTCTCGTGGTGAGGGAACTGCAGGTCGGCGCCGCCGCCGTGGATGTCGATGGGCATGCCGAGGTAGCGGTGCACCATGGCGGCACACTCAGTGTGCCAGCCGGGACGGCCCGGACCCCAGGGCGAGTCCCACGTGGGCTCGCCGGGCTTGGCGGCCTTCCACAGGGCGAAGTCGAGCGGGTCGCGCTTCTGCTCGCCGGCCTCGATGCGCGCGCCCACGAGCAGGTCGTCGATGTTGCGCCCGGAGACGTTGCCGTACTGCTCGTCGGAGCGCACGGCGAAGTAGACGTCGCCGCCGACCGCGTAGGCGTTGCCCTTCTCGATGAGGGTCTCGATCATCTCGATCATCGCGTCGATCTCCTGCGTGGCGCGAGGACGGATGTCGGGGGCCTGGATGCCGAAGCGATCCATCACCTCGATGAAGGCCTCGGCGTACTGGGCCGAGACCTCGCTGGCCTGCACGCCGCGCTCGTTTGCACGCTTGATGATCTTGTCGTCGACGTCGGTGAGGTTCTGGGCGAAGGTGACCTCGTAGCCGCGCTCGGCAAGCCAACGGCGGATGACGTCGAAGGACAGGAAGGTGCGGGCGTTGCCGATGTGGATGTTGTCGTACACGGTGGGACCGCAGACGTACATGCTCACCTTGCCGGGCACGACGGGCTCGAACTCGACCTTGCTCCTCAGCGAAGAGTCATAGAGCTTCATGGGGCTTGTCTCTCCTCCAGTGCGGCGCGTGCCGCATCATTCGATTCTGTAACGTTTGTAGCAGGGATTACAAGGCTTGCATGAGCACGACGGCCCAGGCTGCGATGCCTTCCTCGCGGCCCACGAAGCCCAGGCGCTCCGTGGTGGTGGCCTTCACGCCGACCTGGCTGACGTCCACCGAGCAGGCGCGAGCAAGACGGGCGCGCATCTCCTCGCGGTAGGGCGCGAGCTTGGGGGCCTGCGCGGCGACGGTGCAGTCGGCATCGACGAGCTCGAAGCCAGCCTCGCAGGCGACCTCGACCACGCGGGCGAGGAGCTTGAGCGAGTCGGCGCCCTCGTAGGCCGGGTCGTCGTCGGGGAAGAGCTTGCCGATGTCGCCGCCGCGCACCGCGCCGAGGATGGCGTCGGCCAAGGCGTGGGCAAGGACGTCGGCGTCGGAGTGGCCGAGAAGCCCCTGGGAATGCGGGATCTCCACACCGCCGAGAATGAGCTTGCGGTCGGGCGCGAAGGCGTGGACGTCATAGCCGTGCCCTATGCGCACGGCACCGACGAGCTGCGCGGCCATCAGGCCTGCACCTCCCCGTAGCGCGCATGGAGAAGCGAGCTGACGGCGGGCAGGTCCTCGGGCACCGTGAGCTTCATGTTGTCGCGCGGGCAATCGACAAGGACCACCTTGCCGCCGATGCGCTCGACCAGGGAGGCGTCGTCGGTGCCGACGTAGCCCTCCTGCAGGGCGGTCCGATGGGCCTCGAGCAGGATGTCGGAGTGGAAGATCTGCGGGGTCTGGGCGATCCAGAACATGGAGCGGTCGGGCGTGCCGACCACCGAGGATCCCTCGACGACCTTGAGGGTGTCGATGGCGGGATGCCCGCACACCACGCCGTCGGCGTCGAGCGTGCCCTTGAGCACGTTGATGGCATGCACGATGGTCTCGGGCAGGATGAGCGGGCGGGCGCCGTCGTGCATCGCGATGATGGGGAAATCCTGCGAGGCAAGCTCGACGCCGTTCAGGGCCGACTCCTGGCGGATGGAGCCCGCGCAGGCAAACTCCACCGGCGTTGCCAGGCAGTACGGCTCAACGGCCAGGCTGCGGTACTCCTCGATGCGGGCCTCGGGGCAGACGATGACGATCTTGCCCACCATGGGGACGGCGTCGAAGGCCTGCAGGCACCACGACATGAGGGGCTTGCCGCAGATGGGAAGCAGCTGCTTGCCCCCCGGGCGACCGAAGCGCTCGCCGGAGCCGCCCGCGACGATGACCGCCGCGACATTGGCCTTCTTGCCGACGACCCCGCGCCCCGATTGGGCTGCTACGCCCGGGGCGGCCTGTGCACCGTCGGCCACATGGCCGGTGCCTTCGGCGAGGGGCTGGGTACCCATGGTGGAATCAACGTCGTCCATGCCTGCAATCCTTTCCGCGAACCTGCAATGCGCCCAATCATAGACCAAACAGGCGCGCTAATCCGCCACACCCGAGCCGCACGTGCTGGAGGGAAGCGAGGCGGGGCTTGCCGCGCGACCCCGAGAGGGGCGGGCAAGGCGCTCGTCGGCGATGGTCTCACGACGGCGAGGGGTCGGGATGATGCCCGGCTTGCTCTCGAAGGTCAGCTCGCCGGTCTGCTCGTCCACCGTGACCACAAGGCCGGGATGCAGGCTGCCCTCGAGAATCTTCTCGGAGAGCGGGTCCTCCACCAGGGTCTGGATGGCGCGGCGCAGAGGACGCGCGCCGTACGCGACGTCGTGGCCCTCCTTGGCGATGCGTCGCTTGGCCGCGTCGGTGAACTCGATGTTCATGCCGGCGGCGATGAGGCGCTCGCGCAGGTCCTCGACGAGGATGTCGACGATGGAAAGCAGCTGCTCGTCGGTGAGGCTCTTGAAGACGACGATGTCGTCGATACGGTTGAGGAACTCCGGCTTGAAGAGCTTCTTGACCTCGGTCATGACGTTGGCGTGGATGGCCTTGTCGTCCAGGCCGCCGTCGGCGCGCTGGACCGCGAAGCCCAGCGGCGTGGTCTGGGCGATCTGGCGGGCGCCCACGTTGGAGGTCATGATGATGACCGTGTTGCGGAAGTCGACCTTGCGGCCCTGGCCGTCGGTGAGGCGGCCCTCCTCGAGGATCTGCAGCAGGATGTTGAAGAGGTCGGGGTGGGCCTTCTCGATCTCGTCGAAGAGGATGACCGAGTAGGGCTTCTGGCGGACGGCCTTGGTGAGCTCGCCGCCCTCGTCGTAGCCGACGTAGCCGGGAGGCGCGCCGACAAGCTTGGAGACGGAGTGCTTCTCCATGTACTCGCTCATGTCGAAGGTGATGAGGGCGTCCTGCGTGCCGAAGAGGAACTCGGCGAGCGCCTTGGAGAGCTCGGTCTTACCGGTGCCGGAGGGGCCCAGGAAGATGAACGAGCCGGCAGGGCGGCGCGGGTCGCGCAGGCCCGCGCGCGAGCGGCGGATGGCCTTGGCGACCTTGGAGACGGCCTCGTCCTGGGCGACGATGCGCTGGTGGAGGACCTCCTCCATGCGCAGGAGCTTGTCGGACTCGGCCTCGGTGAGGTTGGTCACAGGGACGCCCGTGGCGCGGGAGACCACCTGGGCCACCGTCTCGGGCGTGACGTCGCCCACGGCCGCACCGCCCTGGCTGCGCCACTGGTCCTCGAGCTCGGCCACGCGGTCGGCGAGCTCCTTCTCGCGGTCGCGCAGGCCAGCCGCCGCCTCGTAGCGCTGCTCAGCCACGGCGCGCTCGCGCTCGGCGCGCACGTCGGAGAGCTGCTTGGCGGCCTCGTCGAGCTCGGAGGGACGGCCCACCGCATGGATGCGCACCGTGGCGCCGGCCTCGTCGAGCAGGTCGATGGCCTTGTCGGGCAGGTAGCGATCCTGGATGTAGCGCTCCGCGAGGCTCACGGCGGCGGCGACCGCCTGGTCGGAGTAGTGCACGTTGTGGTGCTCCTCGTAGCGCTGGCGCAGGCCCTCGATGATCTGGAGCGCCTGGTCGGCCGTGGGCTCGCCCACGAGGATGGTCTGGAAGCGGCGCGCGAAGGCGGAGTCCTTCTCGACGTGCTTGCGGTACTCGTCGGTGGTGGTGGCGCCGATGACCTGGATCTCGCCGCGAGACAGGGGCGGCTTCAGGATGGCGGCCGCGTCGAGCGAGCCCTCGGCAGAGCCCGCACCGATGAGGGTGTGGAGCTCGTCGATGAACAGGATGATGGACTTGTCCTCCATGACCTCGGAGACGACGCGCTTGAGACGGTCCTCGAAGTCACCGCGGTACTTGGCGCCGGCCACGAGCGAGGACACGTCGAGCGTCCAGACGTGACGGCCGGCAAGCATCTGGGGCACGTCGCCGGCCACGATGCGCTGCGCGAGGCCCTCGACCACGGCCGTCTTGCCCACGCCGGGCTCGCCGATGAGCAGCGGGTTGTTCTTGGTGCGGCGGGCGAGGATCTCCATGAGGCGCTCGGTCTCGTCGTCACGGCCGATGACGGGGTCGAGCTTGCCCTCGCTGGCGAGCTGGGTGAGGTCGCGGCCGTACTCGCGCAGGGCCGAGCCGTCCTGGGCCTGGGCCTGCTGGGCGGCAAAGCCCATGGGGATGCCCATACCCGCAGCCGCCACGCCGGCAAGCGGCGGGGTGGTGCGCTTGGGGATGAGCTCCATGATGGCGCTACGGACCGCGTCGGCCGAGACGCCCATGCGCGACAGGGCCTCCATGGCCACGCCGTTGCCCTCGCGCAGGATGCCCAGGAGCAGGTGCTCGGTGGCGATGTAGGACTGGCCGAGCTGCATCATCTCGCGCAGCGCCGCCTCGAGCACGCGCTTGGCGCGGGGCGTGAAGGGGATGTGCCCCGCGGGCGCGGGCTCCTCGGGCTTCTCGGCAATCTGCTTGATCTGCTCGGCCGCCTCGTCATAGGTGACGTCAAGCTTGCGCAGGGCCTGGGCGGCGATGCCGTCCTCCTCGCGGATAAGGCCGAGCAGGATGTGCTCGGTGCCTACGTACAGCTGGCCGTAGGTATGGGCTTCCTCTTGGGCAAGGCTCATGACCTTGCGAGCGCCGTCAGTGAACTTCTCAAACATGGGGCGCCTCCTTTGCGTCTAATCTGCGCAAGATATCTAAACAGTCGCACTTAGATTTTGTACCTATACGGACGTAAAGGCATTCATCCACACGGAAAAACAATGCGTGGCGCTACGGCCTATGCGTGGTCGTGGCCGCAGGAGCACTCGCCCTCGCAGTCGCAATCGCCGCCGCAGTCGCAGCCGTCCTCGTGGCAGCCGCAGCCGCAGCCATCGCCGTGGCCCTCGGTGAGCCCGAGCGCCTGGGCCAGGTCGGACGCGACGTCGGCCAGGGCCACCTTGCGCTCCTCGTGGGTGGACATGTCGCGCACGGTGCACTCCCCTGCCGCCAGCTCGTCGGGGCCCAGGACGACCACGGCGTCGACGCTGTACTTGTCGGCGAGCTTGAACTGGCTCTTGAGGGAGCGGCCCTGACGGTCGGCCTCGACGATGAAGCCGGCGTCGCGCAGCTCCTGCACCAGGCAGAAGGCCTCGAGGGCGACCTCGGGGCCGGTCTGGGCCACGAAGACATCGGGGTGGACGAGCTGGGGCATGGGGGCGTCGACGGCCTTCATGGCCAGCACGATGCGCTCGAAGCCCGCCGCGAAGCCCAGGCCGGGCGTGGGCTTGCCGCCCGTGACCTCGACGAGCTTGTCGTAGCGCCCGCCGCCGCCGATGGCGTTCTGCGAGCCCAGGCCGTCGCTGACCTGGACCTCGAAGACGGTGCGCGTGTAGTAATCAAGGCCGCGGACGAGGCGCGGGTCCTCGACGTAGGAGATGTGCTGGGCGTCGAGGTAGCGCTTGACCGTCTCGTAGTGGGCGCGGCAGTCGTCGCACAGGGCGTCGGAAATCTTGGGCGCGCCCTCCATGACCTCGTGGCAGTGGTCGTTCTTGCAGTCGAAGGCGCGCAGGGGGTTCGTGTCGGCACGACGGCGGCACTCCTCGCACAGCTCGGACTCATGGGCGCGGATGTAGTCGGCCACGGACTCGCGGTAGGCGGGGCGGCAGGCGTCGTCGCCCATGGAGTTGATGAGGATGCGTACCTGGTCCTGGCTGATGCCCAGGGCCTCGATGAAGCGCACGAACATGACGATCATCTCGGCGTCGGCGGCGGGGTCAGAGGCACCCAGGCACTCCACGCCGATCTGGTGGAACTCGCGCAGGCGGCCCTTCTGCGGGCGCTCGGCACGGAACATCGAGCCGGCGTACCAGAGCTTGGCGGGCGCCGCGCCCTGGGGGACGAGGTTGTGCTCGATGAGGGCGCGCACGGTGCCTGCGGTGCCCTCGGGGCGAAGGGCAAGTCGCTGGTCGGCCTTGAGGTCGGCCGCGCGGCCCTCGGCAAGCTTGGCGTAGCCGTCGGGCGACAGCACGGAGAACATCTCCTTGCGCACCACGTCGGTGGAGGTGCCCAGGCCGTGCACGAAGACGTCAGCCTGCTCGAAGGTGGGGATCTCGACGGGGACGTAACCGTAGGCGGTGAAGGCCTCCTCGGCTGCCTCGCGCATGTAGCTCCACATGATCGCGTCGTTGCCGATGAGGTCCTCGGTGCCCTTGGGCTTGTTGATAGCCATGCGTTGTCGCTCCTTGGGGTAGATGGTTAGCCCCTCAGAATAACACGGCGTGCAAGCGGCCCCGTGCATTCCATGCAAACTGCTGGTATCGTGCATGGTTTGATGTGGTTTACGATTGAGCGAGGGCGCACGGCGGCGCGGGAGCACAATGTTAGCGAAAAGCTACTCGCCGCGCGCGCCGAGGCGCGGACGAGCCGTTTGAGAGAAGGCGGTATCTATGGACATCAACCCCGTGAGCGTCATCATCATCGTGGCCGTCGCCGCGATAGCCATCTACGCCGTGCGCCACCTCGTGCGTGTGGGCAAGGGCAAGGACTCGTGCTGCTCGGGGGCAGGCGGCGGGGCGCGGGAGACGAAGAAGACCCGCCATGTGGAGGTGGCCGATACCGACCCGGCCCACTACCCCTTCACGACCCAGATCCGCGTGCGCGACATGGTGTGCGACGGCTGCGTGGAGAATGTGCAGAACGCCCTGAACGCCCTGCCCGGCACCTGGGCCGTGGCGGATTTGGAAAGCCGCACGGCTACGGTGCGAACGAAGGCGCAGCCCGACGTGGCCCAGCTGGAGGCCGCCGTCGAGGCAGCCGGGTACAGCATCATGCGGGTGTAGGGCGCGGACCGCAAGGCGACGCGCAAGCGCGAGCGGCGGGCGTGCGGGCGCGGGGCGACACGGGAGACGGGCTGACAGCCCCCGGACTTTCTTGCCACACGGGCATTGCAGGTCGACTGACATGAAAAGCCTCGCACTTCTCGGACGGCACGTTCCTTGCCCGAGAAGTGAGAGGCTTTTATTCACTGCGACGAACGGCCTTCTTCTGCGAAGCGAAAACAGGCCGCATGTTGGCGATGGATGCGGGGCCAAGGTTGGTACACAAATTGGTACACGCCCGCCAAATCTGCCCTCACAAACGAAAACAGGCCACCGGGTTTTACCCCGATGGCCTGCGCTTTTTCATGGAGCCAGCAATCGGATTCGAACCGATGACCCCCGCTTTACGAGAGCGGTGCTCTACCAACTGAGCCATGCTGGCAACACCCCTTAGGGCAAGATTGAACTATAGCAAAGGTTCGCCGCCCGGCGCAAGCACTTTCTTGAAAAAGTTGTCAGGCAGCCATGGCCAGCACACAAAACGGCCCGTGCCGCGCCCATATAATGACGGCGCACATTTGAGACAGGCTAAGGCACCGAGGCAGGCTCGCATGGAACTCTCGCAGGTCATCGACACTATCGCCGCGCCCGACGAGGGCGCGCGTCTCGCGGCGCACGCGCGCTGGGCAAACGTCGCAAAGCCCCTGGGAAGCCTGGGCGAGCTAGAGCGCATGGTGGAGCATATCGCGGCCATCCAAGGCAGCGCCGACGTGGCCGTGGAGCCGCGTTGCGTGGCCGTACTGTGCGCCGACAACGGCGTGGTGGCCGAGGGCGTCACGCAGACGGGCCCCGAGGTCACGGCGAAGGTGGCGGCGCAGCTCGCCCAGGGCACCTCGAGCGTGTGCACGATGGCCAAGGCGGCCCGCGCCGACGTACGCCCCTTCGACCTGGGGATGCTGTGCGAGGTGGACGGCGTGCCCGCCCGCAAAGTGGCGCGCGGCACATGCTCCATCGCGCAGGGCCCTGCCATGAGCCGTGCGCAGGCCCTGGCCTGCATCGGGGAGGGCGTCGGCATCGCCCGCGAGCTTGCAGGCTCGGGCTACCGGATGATAGCCACGGGCGAGATGGGCATCGGCAACACGACAACCGCGAGCGCCGTGACGTGCGCGCTTCTGGGCCTGGACCCCGAGCAAGCCGTGGGAAGGGGCGCCGGCCTGTCCGACGAGGGGCTCGCACGCAAGGTGGCCGTCGTGCGCCGCGCCCTTGAGTTGAACCGGCCCGACCCGGCCGACCCCGTGGACGTGCTCGCCAAGCTGGGCGGGTTCGACATCGCGGGCATGGCGGGCCTCTACCTGGGATGCGCCCTGGAGCGCGTCCCCGCCGTGGTGGACGGCTTCATCAGCGCGGTGGCCGCGCTTGCCGCCTGCAGGCTCGCTCCTCTGGCCCGCGAGTACATGCTCGCCTCGCACCGCTCTGCAGAGCCGGCGGCGGCGGCCGTCATGGAGGCGCTCGGCCTTGCAGGCGTGATCGACGCCGGGATGCGTCTGGGCGAGGGCACGGGGGCGGTGTGCCTGTTCCCCCTGCTCGACATGGCATGTGCCCTGTACCGCGACGGCCTCACGTTTGAGGGCTACGGCATGGACGCCTACGAGGAGATGCCGTGATCTGCCTGGTGTACGGGCCCTCGTCGAGCGGGAAGAGCGCCTGGGCTGAGCAGCGAGCCTGCGAGCTGGCCGGGCAAGGTCCGCGCGCCTATCTCGCCACCATGCGCCCCGGCGGCGGCGAGGCACGCGCGCGCATCGAGAAACACCTGGCACAGCGCGCGGGGAAAGATTTCGTTACGTTTGAGACGCCCACGCTGGGCGCCCTGAGGCAGGCCGCGCTCCCCTCGGGCGCGACCGCCCTGCTCGACGACATCGGCAACCTGGTGGCAAACGAGATGTTCGGGCAGGCCGACGACGGCGCATGCGGCTTGACGCGCCCCGAGGAGCTCGCCGGCGAGATAAGCGCGGCGCTGCTTGAGGTGGCGGGACGCGCGGGCAACCTCGTGGTGGTGGCCGACGCCGTGGGAGAGGCCGGCTGGCGCGGCGATGAGTTGACGCGGGATTGGATCGAGTGCTGCGGGTCCGCCTGCTGCAAGCTCGCGGCGGCCGCCGACGAGGTGGTTGAAGTGCGGTTCGGGTGCGCGACATGGGTGATAGGCGCGCGGGCGGACACACGCACATCTTATATATATGGGGGAAACGCATGAGGCGGTTGATGGAAGGCGCGGTGGAGCTCGGACGCGCGATCGTCTTGGCGTTTGCCACGTTCTCGCGCATCCCGATGCCCCAGATACGTTGGGAAAAGGCCAACATGCGCTACCTCATGTGCACGTTCGTGCTCGTGGGGGTGGCCGTGGGCGCGGTCCAGGCCGGCTGGCTGGCGCTGTCGGGCGCGCTGGGCCTCACTCCCCTCCTGCAGGGCGCGGTCTATGCGCTTGTGTCCGTCGCCATCACAGGGGGCATCCACCTCGACGGACTGGCCGATGTGGCCGACGCCCTCTCGAGCCATGCGAGCCCCGAGCGCAAGGTCGAAATCATGAAGGACCCCCACGCCGGCGCCTTCGCCCTCATCGCCCTGGCCTGCTACCTGCTGGCGCAGGCGGCCCTTGCCGGCGAGCTGGCAGGCATGGGTCTGCGCGACCTTGCGGCCCTCGCGCTCATCCCCGTGACCTCGCGCTGCACCTCGGGCCTGGCGACCCTCGTCTTGCCGAGCGCGAGCAAGAAGGGCATGCAGGAGGCGTTTCGCGAGGCAGGTCGTGCGGACAGGCGGCCGCTTTGCGTGCTTGGCATCGAGTCGGCGCTGGTGGTGGCAGCGCTGACCTGGGCAAACCCCGCGTTCGGGCTTCTCGGCGCGCTCGTGTGCGCGCTGTGCCTGGCGCAGGCACGCCACCGGGGCCTCAAGGAGTTCGGCGGCTTCAACGGCGACCAGGCGGGCTGTCTGCTGCAAACCTGTGAGCTGGCGCTGCTCGCCTTGTTCGTGGTTATCCAGAAAGCGGGGCTTGTATGATCCTCATCGTCGGCGCGGCAAGCTCGGGCAAGACCACCTATGCGCGCAAGCTAGCGAACCTGTATGGCTGGGGCGAGGACGAGCTTGCCCTCGATGTGGAGGAGCTGCTCTGGGACGAGAGGCGGGCGCTGCCCCTCACGCCTGACCTCCCCGACGCCCTTGCGCACAAGCAGGTGGTGACGTGCGCCGAGGTCGGCGGGGGCGTCGTGCCGCTCAGCCGCGAGGAGCGCGCGTGGCGCGAGGCGGTGGGGCAGCTGGCGTGCGCGCTTGCCGGGCAGGCCACAGAGGTCGTGCGGATGGTGTGCGGCATCCCTGTCCCGCTCAAGGGGGAACTCTCGACCGTCTATGCGGCCCCTGAGGCCGCACATGAATCCCCTTCCAGCTCAAGGGAGAGCTCGCATGAGTGAGAGCTCCCACGGCACCGCCGCGCAGGGCCGCCCTCGCGACGCGCGGCAAATCGCCCACACGCAGCCTGGCACATGTCTGCGCATCGCCCTCATCCGCCACGCGCCGACGCCGGGAAACCTCGAGAGGCGCTACATCGGCGCCACCGACGAGGGCCTGAGCCCCGCCGGCCGCGAGCTTGCATTCAAGGCGCGAGCTGCCCTGGAGGCCCTGCGGCCCAGGCTGCTCTTCACCAGCGGGATGCGCCGCTGCGACGAGACGGCCGGGCTTCTCTTTCCCCAGCTCTCCCCTATCCACGTGGCAGGGCTTGCCGAGATGCGCTTCGGGGCGTTTGAGGGCAAGACCTTCACCGAGCTGGCGGCAGACGCGCGTTACCAGGCCTGGGTGGACGCGGGCTGCCTCACGGCCTGCCCCGAGGGCGAGGACCAGGCGGGGTTCGTCGCGCGCGTGCGAGAGGCGCTTGAGCAGACCTTGGACGCATGCGCAGCGGCGGCGGCCCCAACGGCCGGCGAGACCGACGCCGCACGCGCCGACGCCTGCCCACCGTCCGCATCAGCCCCGCCCGCCAACCACCAGCTGCAAGCCCGCTTCCACCTAGACGCCCGCGCGTCAACCGAGGGCATCCAGTCCGACCGCGCGGGCGGCCTCCACTCCCCCACCGCCGAGCTGCACGCCAGCCGCACGGGCAGCCCCCACCCTCCCACAGCCACCCCGCCCGCCGACCGTCAGCCGCAAGCCCCTCTCAACCTGGACGCAATCTTTGCTGTGCATGCGGGCACCATCATGGCGGCGATGTCGGCCCTGGCAGAGCCGGCCCGGCCTTACTGGGACTGGAAAGCCAGCTACTGCAGCGGGTATGCGGCCCAGGCGCTGCGCACGGAGAATGGTTGGCGGCTTGCTCGCGTGCAGGAACTCGGCGACGTTATGGAGTAGAATCGCGCCAACCGTGAAAGGCGCGACGCCGGGGCGCAAGTCTCGGTATTGCAGGGGGAACCGGGTGAGATTCCCGGACTAGGGACATAACTGTGAGGGCGGCCCCACGCCTGCCCGCAGCCAGATTACCCTGCCCGCCCCAAGCGGCCTCATCCAAGCAGGAGGCCGCACACCGCCGCTTTGCCTGTGAACCCCGGGCAACGGCCTGCCATACGTCCCGCCGCGCGTGGGGCCTGGAGTGTGCGCTCTCCCCGAGAGCAAAGGAAACGCACATGTTCGAGAACGTTCTGTCCCGCCGCACCGCCGTCACCGCCGGGGTCGCTGTGGCCTGTGCCGCCGCAGCCGGCACCGTCATCGCGCGCAAGGCCCACGCCGATGAGGCCTCCACGGTGAAGCCCGTCATCCTCGTGGTGAGCTTCGGCACCAGCTACAACGACTCGCGCCACATCACCATCGGCGCCATCGAGAGCGCCATCCGCGAGAGGTACCCCGAGTACGACGTGCGCCGCGCCTTCACCGCCCAGATCATCATCGACAAGCTGGCCGAGCGTGACGGCATCGTCATCGACAACTTCGAGGAGGCCATGGACAAGATTGTGGCCGACGGCGTGAAGACCCTCATCGTGCAGCCCACGCACCTCATGAGCGGCTACGAGTACACCGACGTGTACAACTCGCTGCAGGACTACGTCGACAAGTTCGACGCCGTGGTGCTCGGCGACCCGCTGCTGACCTCCCAGGCCGACTACGAGGCCGTGGCCGAGGCCATCGTTGACGCCACCGCCGAGTACGACGACGGCCAGACCGCCATCTGCTTCATGGGCCACGGCACCGAGGCCGACTCCAACTCCGACTACGCCACGATGCAGCAGGTGCTGACCGACGGCGGCCACACGAGCTATTTCGTGGGCACCGTCGAGGCTACCCCCACCTTCGACGACGTCGTGGCCGCCGCCACTGAGGCCGGCTACACCAAGGCCGTCCTGCGTCCGCTCATGGTGGTCGCCGGCGACCATGCCAACAACGACATGGCCGACACCGAGGACCCCGACTCCTTCGCCAGCAAGTTCATCGCCGCCGGCTTCGAGGTCACGAGCATCATCGAGGGCCTGGGCCAGCTCGTCGCCATCGACGACATCTACGTGCAGCACGTGGCCGACGCCATCGCCCTGCTCTAAGCTCGCCCGTAATCCCCGGCCCCTCCTGCGCCCAGAGACTCTGCCGCGCGGGAGGGGCCTTTCTTGCAAAGGAACGACATGAGAATCGCATCGCACGCCAACCTGGTTGTAGCCGCCGCGCTCTGCCTGGCTGTGACCGGGGCCGCCTGCGCCCTGCCCTGCACGCCCGCCTCGGCGGCCGTGCGCGTTGCGGCCAGCACGTCCGCCTCGCAGGACGGCACCTCGGCCACCTCGACGGACAAGGTGGCCGACACCGCCAAGGCAGCCGAGCAAAAGATCACCGACGTCTCCACCCTCACGCCCGTCACGGCGGCCGACCTCGAGGACGGCACGTACCGCATCGACGTCGAGTCGAGCTCGAGCATGTTCCGCATCGTCAAGGCCATCCTCACCGTGGACGACGGCAAGATGACCTGCTCGCTCACCATGAGCGGCAAGGGCTACGGCAAGCTCTACATGGGCACCGCCGAGGACGCCGCCCAGGCAAGCGAGGACGCGTGCATCCCCTATGAGGAGGACGCCGAGGGCGCCAAGACCTTCACCGTGCCGTTGGAAAGCCTCAACACCAATGTGGACTGCGCGGCATGGAGCATCAAGAAGGAGGCGTGGTACGCTCGCACGCTGGTCTTCTTGGCCGACACGCTGCGCCCCGCCGACCAGGAGCTGGCCGACGGCACCTACTCGCTGGACGTGGCGCTTGAGGGCGGCAGCGGCCGCGCGACCGTCGAGACGCCCTGCACCCTCAAGGTGGAGAACGGCGCGATGACGGCCACCGTGGTGTGGTCGAGCCCCAACTACGACCAGATGGTGGTGGACGGCACGCAGTACCTTCCCGTGAACACCGAGGGCAACTCCACCTTCGAGATTCCCGTGGCGACGCTGACCGAGCCGCTGGCCGTGCAGGCTGAGACCACCGCGATGAGCACGCCCCACATGATCGACTACACGCTCACCTTCGACGCCACGACGGCACAGAAGAAGTAAGGACGGAGACAGGATGCCCCGCGAGACGCACGAGACATTGCAAGGCCGGCCCGCACGCGCAAACCTGACGAGCCGAAGGTCGTTCGTGCGCCTCGCGGGGCTTCTCGTGGCCGGCGCCGGTTGCACGACGGCGCTTGGGGCGCAGGCCTTTGGGGCCGCCCAGGCGCTGGCGCAGGACGGCGACGCCGACGAGGCCGCCAGTCAGGACGGTGCCCAAGACAGCAGCCGCCCCGACTGGAGCAGGCTTGACGACCTGGACGGCCTCACGTGGACGGAGTCGGTGGAGCTGCGCTGGGCGCAGAACTTCACGCTCGACCGCTTCGAGGGGGGCGTCTCCCTTGCCTGCGTCAAGGACGGCACGCGCTACCTGATGGTGCCGCAAGGCGCCCAGGCCCCCGCAAGCCTGCCCAGCGACGTGGTGGCGCTCGACACCCCTGCAAGCAACCTGTACCTGGCAAGCTCCGCGACGCTGTGCCTCTTCGCGGCCCTCGACGCCGTAAGCGAGGTGAGCTTCGTGAGCGTGAACGCCCAGGACTGCACGGTCGAGGCCTTCAAACAGGCCCTCGAGGACGGCAGCGTGGCCTTCGGCGGCAAGTACAGCGCACCCGACTACGAGGCCTTTGTGGGCGGCGGCTGCAAGCTCGCCATTGAGAACACGATGATCAACCACACCCCCGAGGTGCGCGAGAAGCTCATCGAGCTGGGCGTGCCCGTCATCGTGGAGCAGTCGAGCCTGGAGGCCGAGCCCCTGGGCAGGCTTGAGTGGATCTTGCTGTGGGGCGAGCTGTGCGGCGTGGCGCAGAAGGCGCAGGAGGTGCTCAACGAGCAGGCGAAGCTGATTGACGCGGTGGTCGAGAGCATCGCCTCCGACCCCGTCAACCGGACCGTGGCCTTCTTCCACCTCAACGCGAACGGCTCGGCCGTGGTGCGCAAGCCCGGCGACTACGTGGCCAAGATGATCGCCATGGCGGGCGGCACTTACGTGTTCTCCAGCCTGGCCGACGAGAATGAGAACAACTCCTCCTCCGTCACCATGGAGATGGAGGCCTTCTACGCGCAGGCCAAGGACGCAGACGTCATCGTGTACAACTCCACCATTGCCGGCGAGCTGTCGGGCCTGTCCGACCTCATCGCCCTCAACCCGCTGCTCGCCCAGTTCAAGGCCGTGCAGAACGGGGAGGCCTGGTGCTACGAGCAGAACGTCTACCAGCAGATGACCTCCACGGGCCAGATTGTGTCGGAGCTGCACGAGATCATCGCCGGCACGCAGCAAGACCGCCTCGAGTTCCTGTTCAGGCTGGTATAGATGAGGCCGGGTGCCTTGGACGGAGCGGGGGCGGCGCAGGCCGACGCCTGGCAGGGGTCGCTCGTGCGCTGCCGCGTCACGCTCGTGATATGCGTGCTGCTGCTGGCAGCGCTCGCGGTCGCGAACCTGTGCGCGGGGTCTGCGCAGATGAGCCCGGCCGAGCTTCTCGACGCCCTTGTGCAGGGGCCGGCCGGCACGTCGCTGCAGTCAAGCGTCATCTGGCAAATCCGCCTGCCCCGGGCCGCGAGCGCCGCGCTTCTGGGCGGGGCCCTGGCGGTGTCGGGCTTCCTGCTCCAGACCTTCTTCAACAACCCCATCGCAAGCCCCTACATCCTGGGCATCTCGTCAGGCGCGAAGTGCGCGCTTGCGGCCGTGATGATCTGTGTAGTGGGGGCAGGCGGGGCGCTTGCATCGTGGCAGGTGGTGGGCGCGGCCTTTATCGGCTCGCTTGCCGCCACGGCGCTCGTGCTGGCGCTTTCGCGCAAGATCCGCTCCATGGCGATGCTCATCGTGGCCGGCGTCATGGTGGGCTACGTCTTCAACGCGGCCACCGACTTCCTCGTGACCTTCGCCAGTGACGCCAACATCGTGAACCTGCACAACTGGGCGCTCGGCAGCTTCTCGGGCGCGAGCTGGGGCGAGGTGGGCGTCGAGGCCGCTGTGTGCGCGCTGGGACTGCTCTTCTCGATGGCCCTGGCCAAGCCCATGGCCGCCTACCAGCTGGGGGAAGGATACGCCCGCAGCGTGGGCGTGCGCACGAACCTCTTCCGCGCCGCGCTCATCGGCGTGTCGAGTCTGCTTTCGGCCTGCGTCACGGCGTTCGCCGGGCCCGTGAGCTTCGTGGGCATCGCCGTGCCGTTCCTGGCGCGCAGCGGCCTGGGCAGCTCCAAGCCCAGCCGCGTGGTGCCCGTCTGCTTCATCCTGGGCGCGGCCTTCTGCCTGCTGTGCGACCTGGTGGCGCGCTGCGCCTTCAGCCCCACCGAGCTCAACCTGAGCACCGTGACCGCCGTGTTCGGCGCGCCCGTAGTGCTCGCCCTCATGCTGGGCAGGCAGAGGGAGGGCAGGTAGATGGCACACATGCGCGAGAGCGGCGCGGCGCCCGTCCTGCAGACCCGGGGCCTCGAGGTGGGATATCGCACGCGACGCGTGCTGGGCGAGGTAGCCCTGCAGGTTGCGCCCGGCGAGGTGCTGTGCCTGGTGGGCGCGAACGGCTGCGGCAAGTCGACGCTGCTCAAGACCCTCGCCCGCCAGCTCGAGCCCCTAGGGGGAAGCGTCCTGCTTGACGGCGCAGACGCGCGGGGCATGCGCGCCCGCGACTTCGCGCGCAAGGTAAGCGTGATGCTGACGGGCCAGCCGGCAAGCGAGATGCTGAGCTGCCTGGATGTGGTGGAGACGGGACGCATCCCCTACACCGACGGCCTGGGCAGGCTCTGCGACGCCGACAAGCAGGCCGTGGAGCAGGCGATGCGCGCCACGGGGTCGTGGCACCTGCGCGGGCGCGACTTCATGCAGATAAGCGACGGTCAGCGCCAGCGCGTGCTGCTGGCCCGCGCCATCGCCCAGGAGCCTGCCGCGATGCTGCTCGACGAGCCCATGTCGTACCTGGACGTGCGCCACCAGCTGGAGCTTCTGGCCACGCTTCGCGGCATGGCGCGCGACACCGGGTGCGCGCTGGTGATGTCGCTGCACGAGATGTCGCTCGTGGGGAAGGTGGCCGACAAGGTGGCCTGTGTGTGCGACGGGGCCGTGATGGCGCAGGGAACGCCTGAGGAGGTGCTCGGCGAGGCTGTGATGGGCCAGGTCTTCGGCCTGGAAGACTGCGCCTACGATGAGGTACTCGGCAGCGTGGAGCGTGCCCCGCTCACGGCGTCGGCGCGCGTCTTCGTGCTTGCGGGCGCGGGCAGGGCGGCCGGGGCGATGCGGGCGCTGAGGCGCGCGCAGGTAGGCTTTTGCGCAGGCATCCTGGCCGAGAACGACGTGGACTGCGTGATTGCGAAGCGCCTGACAAGCCACGTGCTGAGCGTGCCGGAATTCTGCGCGGTGGACGAGAATGCCCTGGCACGAGGGCTGGAGGCGCTGCGGGGCTGCGAGGGGCTGCTCGACTGTCTGGGCGAGCATCTGGGACCTGCCAACGAGCGCTGCCGGGAACTGCGGCAGACCGCACGCGAGATGGGCATGCAGGTGTTCACCGACGTGCGGGAGTGCCTGGAGAACCTGGGGCGCGAGGCGGGGGCGACGGGAGAGGCGGACTGGCGGCAGGCCGCCGGGAAGCATCCGGGACACAGGGGCGGCGCGGGTGCGGCGGACACGCAAGCGGCGGACAAACGTCCGGCTTGCACGAACGGCGTGAGCAAGGAGGCAGCCGCTGCCGAGGTTGACGGCGGCGACAAGGGGGCCCTCGCATGAGCTTCGAGCACTACATCGAGGTGGGGCGCAAACGCCTGCGCTGCGGTTACACCACGGGGACCTGCGCGGCGGCCGCGACCCAGGCCTGCGGCCAGGCGCTTCTGGGCGAGGGCTTCCCCCGCTACGCGCGGGTGCGCGTGCCCGCCGGCATCGACGTTGACGTGGAAGTCGAGGAGACGCACCGCGGACAAGACGCGCTCGGCCGGCCCTGGGCGGAGTGCGGCGTGCGCAAAGACGCTGGGCAGGACGCCGACGCCACCGACGGCGCCCTCGTCATGGCGCGCGTCACCCTGAGCGAGCGCGAGGGCATCGTAGTCGAGGGCGGGCGGGGCGTGGGCCGCGTGACGCGCGCGGGGCTCGACCAGCCCCCGGGCGCGGCCGCCATCAACTCCGTCCCGCGTCAGATGATCGCCGAGGAGCTTGAGCGCATCGCGCAAGAGCATGCCTGGGCGGGCGGCTTCGAGGTCGAGGTGTCGGTGCCCGATGGCGAGGCCATCGCAGCGAAGACGTTCAACCCCAAGCTCGGCATCGAGGGCGGCATCTCGATCCTGGGTACCTCGGGGATCGTGCGTCCCATGAGCGAGGACGCCCTCATCGAGTCCATCCGCCTTGAGATGCGCGTACGCCGCCAAGAAGGACTGGACAGCCTCGTGCTCGTGCCGGGCAACTACGGTGCCGACTGGGCCTGCCAAGAGGAGCACGTCGACGAGAGCCACATCGTGAGCTGCTCGAACTTCCTGGGAGAGGCTCTCGACTGCGCGGCGACGCTGGGCTTTGGCTCGCTTGTGCTCGTGGGGCACATGGGCAAGCTCGCCAAGGTGGCGGCCGGGGTGATGAACACGCACTCGCGCGTGGCCGACTGCCGTGCGGAGGTCTTCTGCACCCACGCGGCGCTCGCAGGGGCGGACCGCGCGACCCTGGAGGCGCTCATGGCCACGGCGACCACCGACGAGGCGATCGAGCTGCTGGCCAGGGCAGACGGCGCAGGGCGCGGGGCGCAAGCGGGTGGCACGCAAGCGGACGGCGCACAGGCGAGCAACACACAAGCAGAGGCTGGCACCGCGCAGGCAGACGGCACGCAGGCGAAAGCGGCCGCGACCCCCGCGCAGCGCGAGGCCGCCTCTCCCCTGCTCGCTCGCACCCTCGCCGGCATCACGGACGCCATCGCCCGGCATGTGCGCCAGCGCTCCGACCCCGTGCGCTGCGAGCTCGTGGTGTTCTCGAAGGCCTGGGGCGAGCTGGGACGCACGGCCGGGGCGGAGGAGCTACTCGCGCAGCACCGCGTGACACAGACACAGGAGGATGAGCGATGATCGAGTTCGTGGGAGCGGGCCCCGGGGCGGCTGACCTCATCACCGTGCGCGGAATGCGCGCGTTGGAGCAGGCAGACGTCGTGGTGTACGCCGGCTCGCTCGTGAGCCCCGAGATGCTCACGTGGTGCAAGCCCGGCTGCGAGCTGCATGACTCGGCAGGCATGACGCTCGAGGAGGTGGTCGATGTCCTCGTGGCGGCCGAGCGCGCGGGCAAGCGCGCCGTGCGCCTGCACACCGGCGACCCCGCCATGTACGGGGCCATCCGCGAGCAGATGGACCTGCTCGACGAGGCCGGCGTCGAGTATCGCGTGACGCCGGGGGTCTCGAGCGTCTTCGCCGCGGCCGCCGCCCTGAAGTGCGAATACACGCTGCCGGGCGTGTCGCAGTCGCTCGTGCTCACGCGCGTGGAGGGACGCACGCCGGTGCCTGAGGGCCAGCAGCTGCGCGAGTTCGCGCGGCACGGCTGCACGCTCGCGCTCTTCCTGTCGTGCGGCCTCTTGGAGCGCGTGCGCGCGGAGCTTCTGGAGGGCGGCTGCGACCCTCAGACGCCGGCGGCCATCGTGTACCGCGCGAGCTGGCCCGACGAGCGCGTGGTGCGCTGCCGCGTGGCCGACCTGCCCGAGACCGCCGCGCGGGAGGGCCTCAACCGGCAGGCGATCGTCGTGGTGGGCGACGTGCTCGCAGGCGGCCTCGATGAGGCGCGCGCCGAGCGCTCGAAGCTCTACGACCCCACGTTCACGCACGGCTATCGCACGGCATGCGCCGACGCGCAGCCGACGGCCGCGCCCGAGGCGCCCGAAACGCCTGACACGCACACCGACGAGAGGCCCGGCCGATGAGCGCAACGCACGTCGTGTGCTTCACCAAGGCCGGTGCGCAGACCGCCGCGCGCATCTGCGAGGAGCTCGACGACGCGCAGGCCTGGGCCCCAGAGCGCTTTGCCACGCAGGTGGGCCTGCGCCCCTTCGCCGGCATCGCCGAGTGGACGCGGCGGCGCATCGAGGAAGGCACGCAGGCCCTCGTGTTCGTGGGGGCCTGCGGTATCGCGGTGCGGGCGATCGCACCCCACGTGCGCAGCAAGCTGAGCGATCCGGCCGTGGTGAGCGTCGACGAGGCCGGGGCGTGGTGCGTGCCCCTCTTGAGCGGCCACGTGGGCGGGGCCAACGCACTCGCACGGCGCATCGCACATGCGCTGGGAGGCCAGGCGGTCATCTCCACGGCGACGGACGTTCGCGGGGCCTTCGCGGCCGACGAGTGGGCGGCGCGACGCGGCCTGGCCATCGCCAACCCGCAGGCGATACGCGCCGTGGCGGCCGCCCTGCTTGAGGGCCGGCCCGTGGGCGTGGCGGCAGGCGCAGGCGTCAGCCTGGAAGGCGAGCTGCCCAAAGGAGTCGTGCAGGCAGACAGGGCAGACGACGCAGACGTGGCCGCAGGCGCAGGCGTCGGCACTCCCCTGGCGGCCCTCATCTACGTGGGCCCCGAGGATGAGGCACACGCCCGCGAGGCTCTCCAAGCGCACGTTTCCGCGCTCCCCAAAGACACCCCCGTCCTGCGCCTCGTTGCCCCCACGACCGTCGTGGGGGCAGGCTGTCGGCGCGGCTGCGACCCGGGGGCGCTCCACGGGGCCGCAATGGCCGCCCTGCGCGAGGCCGGCCTGGACGAGCGCAGCGTGACCTGCGTGGCAAGCATCGACCTGAAGGCCGACGAGCCTGCCATGCTCGCGCTCGCGCAGACCCTCGCCTGCGAGCTGCGCACCTTCAACGCGCAGGAGCTCGCGGCGCAGGCGGGGACCTTCTCCCACTCCGACTTCGTGGAGGCGCAGGTGGGCGTGGGCAACGTGTGCGAGCGGGCCGCCGTTGCCTGCGGTGCCGCACTGATCAGCCCCAAAGCATCGCACAACGGCACGACCGTCGCCCTGGGGCGGCGCGTGCTCACGCTGGACTTCGACATGAGAGGCGAGATTGATGGCTAAGCTGTTCGTGGTGGGCCTGGGGCCCGGGGCAGGCGCCGACCTCACCCAGAGGGCGCGCGCGGCGCTGGAGGCCTGCGACGTCATCGCGGGCTATACCACCTACGTCGACCTCGTGCACGGCGAGTTCCCCGACAAGGAGTTCCTCGTGACGGGCATGCGCGGCGAGGTACCCCGTTGCCGCGCGGCCATCGAGCGCACCGTTGAGGGGCGCAACGTGGCCCTTGTGTGCTCGGGCGACCCGGGCGTCTATGGCATGGCGGGCCTCGTGCTCGAGCTCGCCGGCGACATGGGCGTGACGGAGACCCTCGTGGTGGAAGTGGTGCCCGGCGTCACGGCGGCGACGGGCGGAGCGGCGCTTCTGGGCGCCCCCCTCATGCACGACTTCTGCGTCGTGTCGCTGTCCGACCTGCTCACCCCCTGGGAGGCCATCGAGGGAAGGCTCCGCGCGGCGGCACGGGCGGGTTTCGTCATCTGCCTGTACAACCCCTGCTCGCACGGCAGGCCCGACCACCTGCACCGGGCGGCCACCATCTTGCTGGAGGAGCTGCCCGCCCAAACCGTCTGCGGCATCGCGCGCAACGTGGGCCGCGACGACGAGAGCGCTCGCGTGCTGAGCCTGGGCGACCTTGCAGGCGCCGAGGCCGACATGACGAGCGTGGTGTTCGTAGGCAACGCCACCACGCGCCAGATAGCAGGACGCATGGTGACTCCGCGCGGCTATCAGGTGAGGCACGCATGAGCGGCCGGCCCTTTCGCGTGCTCGTGTTTGCGGGAACCACCGAGGGCCGCCTGCTCGCCGAGCGCCTGAGCGCCGACGGGCGGTTCGACGTCTGTGCCTCGTGCGCCACCGAGTACGGGGCCGACGAGCTTGCAGGCCTTGCGAACACGCAGGTACTGGCAGCGCGCATGGATGAGGCAGGCATGGAGGACCTCATGCGCTCAGGGGCGTTCGACGCGGTGGTGGACTGCACACACCCCTACGCGAGCGTCGTCACCGCAAACGTCGCGCAGGCCAGCCGCGCCTGCGGCCTTGAGTGCCTGCGCGTGGTGCGCGAGATGGAGCCCGAGGGCGACTGGGTGCGGACGTCCGACCCCGTGCAGGCCGCACGTCTCCTGCGCGACATGCCGGGCGAGGTGCTGCTCACCACGGGGACCAAGGACATCGCCGCCTACGCCTGCGAGCCAGCCCTGCGCAGTCGGCTTTGGGTGCGCTGCCTGCCCACGGCTGCCTCGCTCGACGCGGCGCTGGCGGCGGGCATCCCCCAAGAGCGCATCGTCCAGGCCAAGGGCCCCTTCTCCCTGGAAGACAACATCGCGCTCATCCGGCGCAGCGGGGTGGGCATCGTGGTGACCAAGGCGTCGGGTGTGACCGGTGGCTTCTGGGAGAAGGTGCAGGCAGCGCGGGAGTGCGGGTGCGCCCTCGTGGTGGTGGGCCGTCCCACCCAGGAGAGCGGACTTACGCTCCAAGAGGCGGTAGCCGAGCTTGAAAGGAGGGCCTCATGAGGGTGGACATCGTGGGCGCAGGTCCCGCTGGGGTCGAGCACCTCACGCTCGCAGGCCTGAAGGCCCTGCAAGAGGCCGAGGTCGTGGTAGGTGCGGCGCGCGTGCTCGAGGGCCTGGCCCTGGGCGCGGGCGTGGAGCAGGTGGCCCTGACGAAGACCGAAGAGGTCGCGGCGCTCCTGGCCGAAAGGCAGGCGCAGGGTTGCGCTCGCGCCGCCGTGGCCGTGTCGGGCGACGTGGGCCTCTACAGCCTCGCGGCCCCCTTGCGCGCCCGGCTCAAGGACATGCCCGGCATCGAGGTGCGCGAGCATCCTGGCGTCTCCTCGCTGCAGCTGCTGTGCGCCCGTCTCCATATGCCCTGGCAGGACGCCTGCGTGCTCTCCGCGCACGGGCGCGCCTGCGACGTTGCGGGCGCGGCGCGCACCCACGGCCTCACCTTCGCGCTCACCGGGGGCGCCACCCGCGCCCAGGACGTGTGCGCCGACCTTGCCGCCCAGGGCCTGGGCAGCCTTGTGGTGCACGTAGGCGAGTGCCTCGGCATGGCCCAGGAGCGCCTGGTGAGCGGCCCCGCCGAGCGCGTGGCGCAGGAGACGTTCGGCGACCTTGCCTGCATCCTTCTCGAGAACCCCTCCCCCGTCGTGCGCGCCTGGCAGGCGCCGGGGCTTCGCGACGCCGACTTCGAGCGCGGCGAGGCGCCCATGACCAAGGAGGAGGTGCGCCAGGCAGCGGTGTGCAAGCTGCGCCTGCGCGAGGACTCCCTGGTGTGGGATGTGGGCGCGGGCACGGGCTCGGTGAGCGTGGAGTGCGCCCTGGCGGCGTGTGCCGGCCGCGTCTTCGCCATCGAGGACAAGCCGGCCCGGCTTGAGCTCGTCGCACACAACGCCGAGAAGCTGGGTGCGTCCAACGTCTGCTGCGTCCTGGGACGGGCCCCCGAGGCGCTTGCGGGCCTGCCGGCCCCCACGCACGCCTTCATCGGCGGCACGCAGGGCGAGCTTGCCGGCATCGTGGGCGCGGCGCTCGAGGCGAACCCCTCCGTGCGCCTCGTGATCGCGGCGGTGTGCATAGAGACGCTCGCCCAGGCCCTGGAGTGCTGCCGGCGCTACGCCCTGGAAGACGTCGAGGTGGTGCAGCTCAGTGTGGCACGCGCGCGCAAGGCAGGCGACCTCCACCTCATGGCGGCGAACAACCCCGTGTGGCTCGTAAGTGCCCAGGGTGCGGCACCCGGGGAGGCACAGGCATGCTGACGCACCTGCCGCGCATCCTCATCGCCGCACCCCGCAGCGGGTCGGGCAAGACGACGCTGACCTGCGCCCTCATGGGCACCCTGCACGCCCGTGGCCTGCGCGTCCTCTCGTGCAAGTGCGGGCCAGACTACATCGACCCCACGTTTCACAACCTGGCCGGGGCCAGCGCCCACGTCAACCTCGACCCCTACTTCCAGGGAGAGGATCTGCTGCGCGGCATCCTGGCGCACGCCGGGGCCGGCTGCGACATCGCCTGCATCGAGGGGGCGATGGGCTACTACGACGGCGTGGCAACCTCCACGCAGGCAAGCGCCTGGGACGTGGCGCGCATCTCGCAGACCCCGGCGCTGCTCGTGC
>CAVJGP010000001.1:44052-63486 GCA_963648855.1 Alistipes onderdonkii
AGAAGCCCCTCTCGACGCGCGCCTGGCAGGCCGGCTACCACACGCCGAGCCTCTACGCGGGCTTCCCGCACCTCTACCTGCCCGCCAACCTCGCGGCGGCCGGCAACTTCCTGCGCGCCTGCGCGGCCTGGCCCGCCAGCGGCAACCGCAAGGCAGGCCGGCCATGATGTGGCATCTGACGAGTCTCGCGGCCGGCTACGTGCTCGACCTCATTCTGGGCGACCCGCACTCCTGGCCGCATCCCGTACGCTGGATGGGAGCCCTCATCGCCTGGCTCGAGCCGCACCTGCGTCGCGCGTTCCCCGACACCCCGGCCGGCCGGCGTGCAGCGGGCAAGGCACTCGTGGCGATTGTGCTGCTCGTGAGCTGCGGGGCCTGCGCGGCGCTCCTTTGGCTCGCAAGCCTTGTGAGTCCCTGGCTTGCCTGGGCGCTGGGAGCCATCGTCACCTATTGGATGCTCGCCACCAAGTCGCTCAAGGACGAGAGCATGGCCGTGTGCGAGGCGCTTGAGCGCGACGGCCTGCAAGCGGGACGTGCGGCCGTGGCGATGATCGTGGGGCGCGACACCGCCGCGCTCGACGAGGCGGGCGTGACGCGCGCCGCCGTGGAGACCGTCGCGGAGAACGCCTCCGATGGCGTGGTGGCGCCCCTTTTCTACCTGGCCCTTCTGGGGCCGGTGGGGGGCGTGGCGTACAAGGCCGTGAACACCATGGACTCGATGGTGGGCTACAAGAACGACCGCTACCTGGACTTCGGCCGGGCGGCCGCGAAGCTCGACGACGTCCTCAACTTCATCCCGGCGCGCATGGCCGGGGCCCTCATGTGTCTGGCGGCGGCGCTGTGCGGCCTGGACGCCAAGGGCGCCTGGCGCGTCTTTCGCCACGACCGCCTCGCGCACACCTCGCCCAACTCGGCCCACACCGAGGCCGCGTGCGCGGGCGCCTTGGGCGTGCGACTGGCCGGCCCCAACTACTATGGCGGTGTCCTGGTGGAGAAGCCCTTCATCGGCGCCGGCGGCCGCGAGGTCGAGACGCAAGATATCCGCCGGGCCAACTGCCTGCTCTACGCGACGAGCCTGCTGGCGTTTGTGCTGCTCGCAGGGTTCGCGGCGATATTCTGGACGACGATAGCGAAGGTGTTCTAGCCATGGCAGAGGAAAGCAAGGACAGACGGCATCGCGGTAAGGCAATCATGGTGCAGGGCACGATGTCGGGCGCGGGCAAGAGCCTGCTCGTGGCGGGACTCTGCCGTGTGTTCGCCCAGGACGGCTACCGCGTGGCCCCCTTCAAGTCGCAGAACATGTCGCTCAACTCCGCCGTGACCCCCGAGGGGCTCGAGATCGGCCGCGCCCAGGCCCTGCAGGCGTGCGCCTGCGGTATCCCCGTGCAGGCCGCGATGAACCCCATCCTGCTCAAGCCCACCACCGACGTGGGTTCGCAGGTCATCGTCATGGGCAAGCCGCTGGACAACATGAGCGCGCGCGACTACTTCCGCTTCAAGAAGACCCTCGTGCCCTGCGTGCAGCAGGCCTTCGACAGCCTGGCCGACAGCTTCGACATCGTGGTCATCGAGGGCGCAGGCAGCCCGGCCGAGATCAACCTCAAGAGCTGCGACATCGTGAACATGGGCATGGCCAAGATGGCGGCCGCGCCCGTGCTTCTCGTGGGCAACATCGACTGCGGAGGGGTGTTCGCCCAGCTCGTGGGCACGCAGGCCCTGCTCGACCCCGACGAGCTGCCCTACCTCAAGGCCTGCGTCATCAACAAGTTCCGTGGCGACGTGAGCCTGCTGCAGCCCGGCCTGGACGAGCTTGAGCGGCGCATGGGGGTGCCCGTGGCGGGCGTCGTGCCCTGGTGCGACCTCGACCTCGACGACGAGGACGGCTTCTCGGCCATGCAGGGAAAGGGCCGACCCGGGGCCCTGCTCGACGTCGCCGTGGTGCGCCTGCCCCACATATCCAACTTCACCGACTTCGACGCCCTGGCCGACGTGGCGCAGGTGAGCCTGCGCTTCGTGCGGCAGGCGGCCGAACTCGGTCGGCCCGACCTCGTCATCGTCCCGGGCAGCAAGGCAACCCTGGCCGACCTCGCCTGGATGCGCGCGGCCGGGTTTGACGAGGCGTTGCACGCCTTCGCCCAGCTCGGCGGCCTTGTCATGGGCATCTGCGGCGGCTACCAGATGCTCGGCCTCACCGTGAGCGACCCCGAGGGCATGGAGGGTGGCGGGCAGGCGGCGGGGCTTGGGCTGCTTCCCGTGCACACCGTGTTTGCCGGCGAAAAGACGCTGAGCCGCTGCGAGGGCGTGGTGTGCACCCTAAGCGAGGAGTTCGAGGCCCTGTCGCATCTGCCCGTCTTGGGCTACCAGATCCACATGGGCCAGTCGAGGCTCGTGGGCGGGGCGCCCTTTGCCCTCTTGGGAGAGGAGCGCACGCCCGACGGCTGCGTGAACCACAACGTCTGCGGCACCTACCTGCATGGCCTCTTCGACACACCGGCCCTCACCCAGGCGCTCATCGACACGCTGCTGGCACGAAAGGGCCTGGCAGATGTGCGCGTCACCGTCCAGGACCGCAACGTGCGCCGCAACGAGCAGCTCGACCGGCTTGCCGACATCCTGCGCGCAAGCCTGGACATGGACCTTGTCTATCGCATCCTTGAGGAGGGCATATGAGCACCGGACACGAGGCCTTGAGCCGCCTGGAGCACGTGGCGCCGGCCGACATCGAGACGCGCTCGTTTCAGATCATTTCCCAGGAGCTTAGGGAGCGCGGCATCGCGCTCGACCCCCAGAACGCTCCCGTGATCATGCGGGCCATTCACACCACGGCTGACTTCGACTATGCCGACAATCTGCGCTTTTCCTGCGGGGCCGTGCAGGCGGGCGTCGAGGCGCTTAAACGCGGCGCCTGCGTGGTGAGCGACACCACGATGGTGCAGGCCGGCGTCAACAAGCGCGCGCTGGCGCGCCTGGGCGGCGAGGCCCTCTGCTTCATCCGCGACCCCGACGTGATGGAGCAGGCCCGTGAGCGCGGCCTCACGCGCTCGGCCATGGCGATGGAGAAGGCCGCCCAGCTGGGGCGCCCCCTCGTCTATGCCGTGGGCAACGCACCGACCGCCCTCGTGCGCCTCTGGGAGCTCATCGAGGCCGGCATGGCCACCCCGCCCGCCCTCATCATCGGCGTCCCTGTAGGTTTTGTAAACGTTACGGAATCCAAAGACCTCATCATGGGCCTCACGGACGTCCCCTGGATCGTCGCTCAAGGCCGCAAAGGCGGCAGCAACCTCGCCGCCGCCCTCGTCAACGCCCTCCTCTACCTCGCAACCAACAACCAGCGCGAGTAAAGCGAGCCAAAGCACCTCATTGCATCCCTTAGGCAACGCGGCGGGGGCCGAGGGGTTGTTCATGAGCGATTTCGCACCGCCCGAAACCCCAAATAGCCCCCCTAGCATCCCTAGTCCGAAACGCGCAGGGCGCGCAGGGTGCTCATGAGCGACCCCGCAGCCGCGCGCCCTTTGCGCGGCGAGGACCAGCGAATGAGCACCATGCGCGCCCGTCGGGAACGCTTCGGCCTAGATGCTGTTCATCTGATCGAGCACGGAGTAATACCACTCCTCGCCCGGGTCGCAGTAGGTGCAGGCCGCCTCCATGGTGAGCTGGCCGCCATACATGTAGCCCAGGTACTCGACGTGGGCCCAGATGGCCTCGGTCCAGCTCGAGAAGCTGTGGCTCATCCAGCCCCAGGCGTTGTACGACGCGAAGCAGTAGGCGCCCCAGGTGGACTCGATGCCGGCGATGGCAGGCGACCAGCGCGGATCCACGCCGTACGTGAGGGCCGCCTCGGCAAAGACGCGCCCGTATCCGGCCAGCGTGGTGCCCGAAAGATACGAGTCGATGCGCGCGGCCCAGGCGTCGACGGTGGCGTCACCCGAGCTGGAGGAGTCGGTGGAGCCGCCATCGTAAGAGCCGCCGTCGTAAGAGCCGCCATCGTAAGAGCCGGAGTCCGCCTCGCCGTCCGAGGAGCCGCCGTCATACGACGCGTCGCCGTCGCCGGTGCCGGAAGCCTCGCCGGATGCGCTGCCTGCGTCGGTCGAGGCGGAGCCATCCCCCTGCGCGGCAGAGCTCGCCTGGGCGGCGGCGGCCGCTGCGGCAGCCTGCTGGGCGGCAAGGGCGGCCTGGCGCTCGGCCTCCTCCTCGGCGGCCACGCGAGCCTCGGCGTCGGCCGCTGCGGCCTGGACGTCGGAGAGGGCGTCGGCTGCGGCCTGCTCGGCCTGCTCGGCGTCGGAAAGAAGCTGCTCTAAGTTAGCGTTTTCCTCGTTGAGCTGGGCCTTGAGGTCCACAAGCTCGTTCACCTGGTCGGTCGCGCTCGACTGCACCGTGTTGAGGTAGGTGAGCATCGAGATGAAGCTCTCGAAGCCGTCGGAGGACAGCACGATGTCGAGGAGGCCGGCGCTGTTCTGCGCGTACTTGTACTGCGTCACCATAGCGTCGGCGGCCTTGGACTGGGCCTCGGGAATCTGGGCCTCGATGTCGGCGATGCGCGTCTTGCAGTCGTCCACCGCCTGCTGGGCCTGGGCCGTCGCCTGCATGGCCTCGCTGTACGCCTCGCTCTTATGCGAGATCTCCTGGCGCAGCTGGGCAAGCTCGGACTTCGCGTCGGCCTGGGCAACGGCTGCGTGAGAACCGAGCAGGCAGGCACCGCCTGTCGCCATCGCAAGCCCCAAGGCCACGGTCGCCAGCGCACGGGCCGACAGCCTGGGGGCAACACTATGCTCTTCAACGAGCGCCATACACTTCCTCCTGAATCGGGTGGCAACATAGCGTATAGCGGCTCATTGTAATATAGAGATGTGTGCATAAAACGAAGTCGGATTCTGCCCTTCGTTTCAGCCCGCTGAATAAGACCTGATAGCAGAATCCGACCCTGCATAACCCCTGATTAAAAGGCCTAGTTATGGGTCACTCGCACGCTGTCGTATGCATAACCCCAGTCCATCTGGGCACAGGCGTTGTGGGCGATGACCGCCTCGCCCTCCACGGGCACACAGATGAGGCCGCCGTCGCCGCCACGGTCCTCAACGGCCTCGAGCAGGGACATGGCCGCGTCGGCAGGCGTCTGATGAGCCCAGAGCACGCGGGCGTGCAGCTGATAGCCTGCGGATTCCTGGATGAAGCGCTCGCCCGTGCCCGTGCAGGAGACCGCCAAGGTCTGCTGGTTGGCATAGGTGCCCGCGCCCACGATGGGCGAGTCGCCCACTCGGCCGGGCTGCTGGTTGGTCACGCCGCCGGTGGAGGTTCCGGCTGCCACATTCCCGGCGGCATCGCGCACGACGACGCCGATCGTGCCGTGGCCGGGCTTGTCCCAGCCGCCGTCGGGCAAGGCCTGAAGCTCGGCGAGCTGGGCAAGGCGGTTGGGCATGATGAAGTAGGACTGCGGGGCCGTCGTGACGCCCCACGCCTCGCACTGCTGCTCGGTCGGCTCGACCATGAGCACGTGCGGGGTCTTCTCCATCACCGCGCGGGCGGCGTCGATGGGGTTGCGCGCGCAGATTGCGCCCGCGACGGCCCCGCAACGCCCGTCACCCGCCATGATGCAGCTGTCCATCTCGGCCTTGCCCTCGCTCGTGAGCGCAGACCCCCGTCCCGCGTTGAACTCGGGGGCGTCCTCCATGACGTGAACGCCGGCGACGACGGCGTCGAGGGCCGAGCCGCCTGCGTCAAGGACCTCCATAGCAGCATCGAGGGCCCGCTTGATGTCGGCCGATGCCTGCTGCTCGCGCTCGGGCGTGAACGGATGGCGGCGACGGCCCGCACCGCCGTGCACCACCACCAGCGGCTTGCCGGAAGCGCCCTGCGTGGAATAAACGATAGGAGTCTCGGCCATGATGTCGACGACCTTTCATGTTTTGGCATACGCCGGTTGCAGGCATGCCCCACGCCGCATCGTGCAGGCGCAGGCGCGTGCAGTGTAGCCCCCGCGCGATGGCGCATGGTTGGACAAACGGCCCAGCACAGAGGTCTCACGCAGAACGCCCTCACGGAGATGCTAGAGTTTCACCAAAACGAGGAGGGGCGCATGGAGCGAAGCGAGCTGCTAGACCTTTTGGGCAAGGTTTCCGCAGGGCAGATAACGCCCGAGGATGCCGTGCGCACGATGGGAACCACCGACATAGCGGAGCTGGGCTACGCCACGCTCGACCTGCAGCGCGGCCTGCGCCAGGGAGTGTCGGAGGTTGTGTACGGCGCCGGTAAGACCGCCGAACAGATCGCAGGCATCCTGCGCTCCCTGCACGGCAACGGCCAGGCGCGCATCATGGTCACCCGCCTCGACGAGGAGAAGGCCCACGCCGTCGAGGGGCTTCTTGAAAACGAAACGGATTCTTCTCTTGCCCTTGAGTACCACCTCGACGCACGCATGGGCATCGTCGGCGGCGTCCCCTGCGAGGGCGAGGGGCTCGTGCTTGTGGCCTGCGCCGGCACGAGCGACCTGCCCGTGGCCCAGGAGGCGGCACTCACGGCCGAGATGCTCGGCAGCCGCGTGGTGCGGGCCTACGACGTGGGGGTGGCGGGCATCCATCGGCTGCTGCGCCACGCCGACGACATCGCCCGTGCCAACGTCATCGTGGCCGTGGCAGGCATGGAGGGGGCGCTGCCCAGCGTGGTGGCGGGCCTGGCGAGCTGCCCGGTGATCGCCGTGCCCACCAGCGTGGGGTACGGCGCGAGCTTTGGGGGCGTGGCCGCGCTTCTCGCCATGCTCAACAGCTGCGCCTCGGGCGTGAGCGTCGTGAACATCGACAACGGCTTCGGGGCAGGCTACCAGGCAAGCCTCATCAACCGCCGCAAGGAGCAGGCATAAGCCACGCGCGAAGGGAATCCCATGGGAACGACCCTCTATCTTGAGTGCACATCCGGCATCGCCGGTGACATGCTCGCCGCGGCGCTTCTCGACCTCGGGGCCGACGAGGGCCGCCTGTGCCAGGCGCTCGCCGGCCTGGGCGTGGCGGGCTTCGAGGTGCAGGTGCGCCGCGTGGTGAAAAACGGCATCGCCGCTTGCGACTTCGACGTCTGTCTGGCCGAGGGGCTGCACAACCACGACCACGACATGGCCTGGCTCTACGGCCACCTCGCAGGCCAGCCCCTCCCCTCGCACGAGCACGAGCACGAGCACGAGCACGAGCACGAGCACGAGCACGAGCACGAGCAGCATAGCCATGCGCACGCCCACGCCCACCGCACGCTTGCCGACGTCACGGCGATTCTCGACGCCGCCCAGCTCAGCCCCCGGGCGCATGGCATCGCGCGGCGCACCTTCGAGGTGCTCGCGCAGGCGGAGGCCGAGGCGCATGGCACCACGGCCGACCAGGTGCACTTCCACGAAGTGGGCGCGGTGGACTCCATCGTCGACATCGTGGCCTGCGCCGTGTGCCTGGACGACCTGGGCGTGGAGGACGTCATCGTGCCAAGCCTGTGCGAGGGTACGGGGACGGTCCGCTGCGCGCACGGCATCCTGCCCGTCCCCGTGCCCGCCGTGAGCGCCATCGCCCGCGAGCACGGCATCGACCTGCACATCCTGCCCGTGAGCCGCGAGCTGGTGACGCCCACGGGCGCGGCTCTCGTCGCCGCGACACGCACGCGCCGCGACCTGCCCGAGCGCTTCCGCATCACGGCGACGGGCATCGGGGCTGGCAAGCGCGACAACCCCGGCGCCGCCGGTATCCTGCGCGCGCACCTCATCGAGGAAACGCCGAGCGCCGGGGTGCCCCGTCACGCCACCCCTGCCGAAGGCTGCATATGGAAGCTGGAGTGTGACGTGGACGACTGCACGGGCGAGGCCCTGGGGCACTGCATGGGCAGGCTCTTGGATGCCGGCGCCCGCGAGGCGCACTTCCTGCCCGTCTATACCAAGAAGAACCGTCCGGCCTGGCAGGTGCAGGTCATCTGCGACGAGGAGCGTCGCCCAGCTCTCGAGTCCATCCTCTTCCAGGACACCACGACCATCGGAATTCGCCGCGCGCGCATGGAGCGCACGGTGCTGCCCCGACAGGCCTGCACCGTGCGGACTCCCTTGGGACCCGTCGAGGCCAAGCAGGTCACGCTGCCCGACGGGCGCGTCCGCGTCTATCCCGAGCACGAGGCGGTCGCGCGCCTGGCCGAGCAAGCGCACCTGGGCTACCAAGACGCCCTGCGCCTCACGGTGGCCGCAGCCCGGCAAGACGAGCAGGGGCAGAGCTGACGCGTCCGGGACCCGGGCACCCGGCAATCCCGCATGCCCGCCAACGCAAAAGGCTGACCCACCCTATCGGGCAGGTCAGCCTTTCTCATGAGGTCGGACATCTCGCCAACCCCATGCCATATGCGTCTCTCGCCTAGTAGGCGGCCTGGATGATCTCGCGGGCCAGCTTGGAAGCCAGGCCCTTGCCCGACTGCGCATCGAAGGCGAGGCGATCGACGAGGGCCTGGCGGACGGCGGGGTCGATGTCGGCCTTGACGAAATCGAGCAGCGCGCGGAGCATGGCGGGGTACTCCTCGTCGCCGTGCAGGCACTGAATGGCCTCGTCGATGAGGGGCCAAGTCTTGTTCGACCAGTCAGGGTCACAGGAACCCAGGGACACGAGGAACAGGAAGGCGTTCAGGCGCACGAGGCCCGACTCCTCCTCGAACAGGCAGTCCTGAACCGCGTCGAAGGCCTCGGCGGCCTCGTCAGGGCAGTAGGGCGCGATGCGGGCCAGGGCGTCGAGGGCCTCCCAGCGCGTCTGCGCCTCAGGGCGGCTCACGGCGCTCACGAGGACGTCCACGTGGGCGGCCACCTGGTCGGGAACGGCCTGGGCGGCGACGGCGAAGGCGTGGGCCGCAATCTGGCGCTCCTTACGGCTGCGGCCGCACAGGGCCTGCCGCCACAGCTCCATCACCTGCTCCTCTGATGACGTAGCCGCGTCACTCATAGCCTGCCTCCTCGTGGTATGAATTTGGGTGGACACTCTATTGTAACAAAAAGTGCAGGAACTATGCAGAGAGCCGCCGCCCTTGCCTGAAAAATCAGACAAACGACGGCGGCTCTCGGGTCAAATCGCAGCCAGCCTCGCAGCTCGACTCGCAGCTCGGAAACGCCCAGGCAAGCCAGGCGCTCCCTACTTGAAGCGACGCGCCAGGTAGCAGTGGTGGATGCGTGCGTTGCGCTCGAAGTCGCGCGGGATGGTGCCCTGCGTGACGTCCTCAAGCTCGATGCCGATGCTCTCGAGCTTCTCCACATCGGGCTCGAAGCCGCGCAGGTTGCAGGAGAAGAGAATCGTGCCCGTGCGCGTGAGCAGGCGCGAGGCGCCGATGATGAGCTCGGCGTGGTCGGCCTGCACGTCGAAGCCGCGCTTGTGCATGCGCGCGGAGTTGGAGAACGTGGGCGGGTCGATGTAGATGAGGTCCCAACGGTTGCCGGTGCGGCGCTGCTCGGAAATCCAGGGCATCACGTCGGCCTGCACGTACTCGTGCATGGGGCCGCAGAAGCCGTTCTGCTCCATGTTGCGCTGCGCCCAGGCCAGGTAGGTCTTGCTCATGTCGACGGTCGTGGTCTGGTAGGCGTCGCCGGCGGCGGCGTAGCAGGTGGCCGTGCCCGTGTAGGCGAAGAGGTTCAGGAAGCGCGTCTTGCGCGAGCGCTCCTCAATCATGGAGCGCACGATGCGGTGGTCGAGGAAGAGGCCCGTGTCGAGGTAGTCGGAGAAGTTCACCTCGAAGAGCAAACCGGCCTCCTCGACAAGCGCCGTGCGGCCCTGACGGACGCGCTCGGAGTACTGCGAGCCGCCCTTGGCGCGGCGGCGCACCTTGAGGAAGACGTTCTCCGGGTCCACCCCCAGCACGCGCGGCGTGATGGCAAGCGCGTCGGCGAGGCGGCGCTGGGCGAGCTCGGGGTCGATGCCGCGCGGGGCGGCGTACTCGCTCATGACCACCCAGCGGCCGGGCGTGATGTCGCTGCCCTGGTAGAGGTCGACGCTCACGGCGTAGTCGGGCAGGTCGGCGTCGTAGATGCGATAGCAGCTGATGTTCTCCCTGCGCGCCCACTTGGCGGCCGCCTTGGCGGCCTTGTGCAGGCGTGCGGCGTACTGGTCGGAGGCGGCGACGAGCACGTCGATGGAGCCGGCGTCGCCGGGCAGCTCCACGGTGTGGAAGAGCTGCGAGGCAGGCGCACTCGCGGCGGCCTGGGCGCCCTCGAGAGCCGGCGCGACAACGGCCTGCTCGCCAGACTGTGCATCAGACTCGCCCGCCGCACCCTCGGGCTTCAACGCGGCGGCACGGGCGGCCTGCGCGGCGCTGGGGAACACGAGAATGGAGGCGTCCTCCTTGCCGTTGATGACGTTGCACGCCAGCTCGGGCTCGATGGCGAGGGTCTTGCGCAGGATGTCGGTGCTCACGAGGGCCGTCAGGGGCGCCTCGGCCAGGGCCTCGCCGCGCGCGAGGGCGGCCATGGCGGCCAGGCGGGCCGGCAGGTCGCCCATGAGGCCCACGATGCCCTCGTCGGGAAGCGCGCACACCACTACCGGGTCGCTCAGGCGCTCCTCGCCCAGGTCCATCACCGCAGGTCCGCAGGCCTGCACGTCGAGCAGGCCCTCCACGCCGGCGCGACGGGCCATGTCGGCGAGCTCGGCGCGGGCGGCCGGGTCGGTGCAGGCCACGCTCACGCGCACGCCGCACGCACGGCCCTTGTCGAAGCGGCTCTGGGCCTCGCGCAGGAGCTGCTCCCACGCCTGGGCGTCATGGCCGAGCCAGCCGGTGAAGCCCCAGTGGCGCCGGGCCAGGCGCGGGGCGCGGTCGGCCGCGATGCAGGCGGCCTCCACGGCCAGCACGGGCGAGGTGCCCAGCGGGTCGACGAGGCGGGAGCGGTCGTTGCGGCGGCAGATGCGCGTCCAGCCCGACAGGCTCAGAATCAGCGCGGCCATGTCCTCGCGCACAAAGCCGGCGCGGCCCTGGGCGGCGCGGCCGCGCAGCGGGACGCGGTAGCCGTGGTCGATGAGCGAGGAAGACCCCAGGTCGAGCGAGAGCAACGTCTTGTTCTGGCGCACGGTGGCCACGATGCGCACGTCGGGGCGCTCGACGTCCACGAAGGGACGCGAGCCGCGCAGCTCGCGCAGGCGGTCGCACACGGCGTCCTTCACGCGCAGCGTGGCGAAGCGCATGTCGCGCACGCCGTCGTTGCCGCCGCGCGCCTCCACGGCGATGGTGGCCGCCTCGCCCACATGGCCCTCCCAGGGGAAGGACTTCACGGCCTCGTAGAGCTCGTCCATGCTGGCGACGGGATAGCGCCCCAGCACGAGGGTCACGCGGCTCGCCAGGCGCGCCCAGAGGCACACGCGATAGGCGCAGGCAAGGTCGCCGAAGAAGGAGACGCTGCCGCGCAGGGCCCTGATGCGCCGGGCCCCCAGGCCGTGCAGCTCGTCTGCCAGGGGCTCCTCGAAGCCGGCCGGGCACAGCGCCGCGAACTCGAGCTCGCTTGCGTTTGCGTTGTCGTATTGCGTCTGCATGGCTTGCATGCCTTCCTTACTCGTGGGAAATCCCCGCTGGCGGCTTACTGCTGTGCGCGGGTGGGGTCGTAGAAGCTCTCCAGGCCGTAGCTGGCGGCGAAGTCGTACTCCTCGAAGTCCTCGTCGTCATCGTCCTGCTCGTCGGCGGGCGCGACTGCGGTTGCGCCCGCGTGCTGCTCGGGGGCGTGGTCGGCCCCGCAGGAGCACGCCTGGCCCTGCGGGGTTGCGGCGGCGGGCCGGTCGGCGCCGTCCTCGTCGTTCAGGCGCGACCAGTCCAGGCCGTACGCGGCGCAGGTGGCCTCGTCGGCGTACATGAGGGCGATGGTCTGGGTGCCGAGCTTGCCCGCCCCGATGGAGGCGAGCACCGAGTAGAGGTCGCGGGCGGTGTCCACGCCGGGCAGGGTGAGCTCCATGCCCTCGGCGGCCTCCTCGATGAGGTTGAGGTCCTTGAGGTAGTGATCGACCATGAAGCCGGGCGCGTAGTCGCCGGCCAGCACCTTCGGGCCGAACGTCGCCATGGCCTTGGAGTCGCCCATGCCGCCCTTGAGGGCGCCGAGCGTCTGGGCGACGTCGAGGCCGCCCTGCTCGGCCAGAGCGATTGCCTCGGCAAAGCCCACCATAGCGCCGGCCAGGGCCGTCTGGTTGGCGAGCTTGGCCATCTGACCCTTGCCCGCCGCGCCGAAGGGGATGACCCGGGCCGCCATGCATTCGAGCACATCGCGCACCCCGGCGAGGTTGGCCTCGTCGGTGCCGCAGAACACGGTGAGCGTGGCGTCCAGGGCGCCCTGGGGGCCGCCCGTCACGGGGGCGTCGAAGGCGTGCTTGCCCGAGAGCTCCGCGACCTCGGAGATGTCGCGGGCGAGCTGCGGGGAGGAGGTGGTCATGTCGATGAGGTAGGCGCCCGGCGCGCTCTCGTCGAGGATGCCGCCCCGGCGCAGATAGAGGTCCTCGACGTCGGCGGGGGTACCCACGATGGTGATCACCACGTCGGCGCCGCGCACGGCGCTGGCCACGTCCGGCGCCAGGGTGGCGCCGCGCTCGACGAGGGGCGCGCACTTCTCGGCCGTGCGGTTGAAGACGGTGAGGTCGTGGCCGGCATCGATGAGGTGCCCGGCCATGGCGCAGCCCATGGTGCCCGTGCCGATGAACGCTATCTTGCGCCTTGCGGTCATGTCGTTCCTTTCTGTGACGCCCGTGACGTCGGCGGATGGAGTGTGGGCGGACGTGCCGCCCGTCTGCGGCCTAGCGCTTGGGGCAGGCGCGGTCGGTGCCCCAGAAGGCCAGGGCCACCATGCCCGGGCCCACGTGCGCCCCGATGGTGGGGTCGAGCGTGAAGCGCTGGATGCACGGGCAGGCCGACCCCAGGCTCTCGCGCACCATGTCCTCGACGGCCTGCGCGGCGGGGGCGTCGTCGGCGTCGACGATGCCGATCATGAGGCCCTCGTCGTTGCAGTAGAACTCCTCGAGCTTCTTGATGAGGCCGCGCAGGGCCTTCTTGCGCCCGCGCGACACGCCCGTGAGGCTGAGCGACCCGTCGGTGTCGTAGGAGAGGTCGGCCTTCATCCCCAGCACGGCGGACAGCGACGCGGCCGCCTTGGGGACGCGGCCGCCCGCAACGAGCCAATTGAGCGACTCCAGGGTGAAGTAACCGTGGATGCGGTGCTTGGCGCTCTCGGCCCAGGCAGCCACCTCGCGCATGCCCATGCCCTCGTCGCGGCGCTTGCAGGCGCCCTCGGCGAGCAGCGCGGCCGTGAGCGAGGGGGCGCAGGAGTCCACGACCTCGATCTGGAAGTCGGGATGCTCGTCGCGCACGAGGGCCACGGCCTGGCGCGCGTCGTTCACCGAGCTCGAGAGGCCACCCGTGAGGCTGAAGTACACCGTGGGAATGCCGTCCTGGGCGCACGCGCGGAACATCTCCACGAAATGGCCCGTGGGGATGGCGCTCGTCAAGACGCGCTCCCCGGACCTCATGCGCCCGTAGAACTGGCTTGCCGGCACGCTGACGAACTGGTCGTCCCAATGCTGGCCGTCGGCCATGACGAAGGGGAACTCGACGACGTCGACCCCCAGCTCGCGGGCGAGGTCGTCGGTGATCGCGCTCGTGGAGTCGACGATGATGCGGCAGGTGGGATGGGTGGAGAACGTCTTGAAGTGCTGCACGGCTCCCATGAGGGCACCTTTCATGAAACAAGGCGGGGCGACCAGCTGGCCGCCCCGCCGAAGAAACAGTTGAACCGAGCCTTAGGCCTTCATGGCCGGGGCGGGTGCGACGGGCTTCAGGATGCCGAAGCCGCCGTCCTTGCGACGGTAGATGACGTTGACGTCGCCCGTGTCCTTGTTCGTGAACACGAAGAAGTCGTGGCCGAGCAGGTCGGTCTGCAGCAGGGCCTGGTCGACGGAGAGCTCGGTGAACTCGATGAGCTTCTCGCGCAGGATCTCGTCGGACTCCTCGTCATCCTGAGCCTGGGCGACAGGCTCGATGAGGTCGGCCAGGTCGACGGCGGCCTCGGGCGCAGGCGCGGCGCCGCGCTGACGGCGCTCGACGACGCGCGTCTTGTACTTGCGCAGCTGGCGGGAGACGCGGTCGGCGGCAAGGTCGACGGCGGCGTACATGTCGACGGCGGCCTCAGAGACGCGCACGACGGCACCCTTCAGGTAGATCGTGATCTCCACGACCTGCGGGACGGGGTTGGAGGGGTTGTGCTCGACGCGCAGGACAACCTCGGCGTCCATGGGGATGTCGAACACGTTGGTGGCGGCCTGAAGCTTTTCCTCAACATAGGCGCGCATGGCGGGAGTGACCTCGACGCCACGTCCGGTGACGGTGATGTTCATATCCGCTCCTCTCAATCGGTTACGGGACGGGGAGAAGGATACCCCAACCCAAAGCGAAAACAACGCTGAAGACGACAAAAGGTGCTCGGGGATGAGCCGAATCCTCCCCTGCCGCCGGTTTAGCTCTCGGAATACTCCTCGTAATTCTCCTCAGAGGCGGCCTGCTCGGCGGCGGCCTGGTCGGCGGCGGCCTGGGCCACGCCCGTGTTCACGACCTGGTTCGAGGAGCTGATGGTGGCCAGGCTGCCCACCCACTTGCCGCGGATGGCGTTGAGTTCGCCGGAGGACGTGAGGGCGTCGAAGGCGGTGGTGAGGGCGCTGGGAAGCTCGGTGTTGGTAGCCGCGACGGCCACGCCGCGCGTCTCGGCCAGGGAGAAAGCACCCACCAGGGAGATGTCGTCGTAGCCCATGGCCAGGTAGCCGCCCATGAAGGAGTCGCAGGCCACATAGCTCACGCCGCCCGACTCAAGGGCCGAGAAGGCGTCATTGAGCGTGGAGAACGCGGTGAGCTGGGCCGCTGGGGCGACCTGCTGGGTGGCGCGGGCGCTGGCGGAGTCGGCCTGGACGCCCACGGCGGCGTTCTGCAGGTCGGCGTCGGAGACGGTGCCCGAGGAGTTGCGCCCGAAGACGGCCGGGGCCGACTCGGCGTAGTTGCCGACGAGGACCTCGCTGCTGGGCAGCGTGGAGGCGGTGACGCCCATGGCGATGTCGCAGGTGCCGCCCGCCGCCCCGTCGTAGGAGGCGCCGATGTTGACGAAGCGCACCTCGACGCCCAGCTGGGAGCCCAGGGCCAGGGCGACGTCGACGTCGATGCCCTGCAGGCTGTCGGCCTGGGTGGTGGGCCAGCAGTACGGGGCATTGGAGGTGTTGACGCCCACGGTGAGGACGCCCTGCGTGAGCGTGGCCGTGGAGGAGAGCTGCGAGGTCTTCTTGGCGGAGTCGAGCGCCTCCTGCGTCGAGGGATAGCTGGAACAACCGGCGCACATGCCGGCAAGGCCCAGCATGGCGGCCGCACCCATCGCGCCCACAAACCGACGGCGCGTCATCGTCTGGAACATCTCGCAGGCTCCTGCCTCATCGTGGGGCACGCTCGCCCCGGTGTGCAATCTCAATCGTTCCCCCCGATTGACCTGGTATTTGACCCCACACTCGCGTGCCGGGGCTTTCGCTTCGAGCGCCGCGGCGCCCTCACTGGAGGCCCTCTCGCCCGCGGGGCCGAATGCCCCTTATGTATGACGGGCGGCACGACTGACTTCTAGGACGCGCCATGCTCGCCCCCGCGCGTACGCGGGTGGCTTACGTGGATCCTTTCGACCGCGTCTGCCTTGGACTAGGGCCTTCCCCCGCAGGGGCCGGCCCGCAACCACAAACTCGGGAGGAACACGACAAGGATACCAAAGCATGCGGGCTGGCGGGACGTCGTATACTTACGGCATGGAAAAGACTGCCGCCGACATACTTGCACCCTGGACGGGAAGGGCCGTGGGCCTGCTCGACCTCGACGCGTTCTTCGCCTCGGTGGAGCAGCTCGACCATCCCGAGTGGCGCGGCAAGCCCCTCATCGTGGGAGGCGACCCGGCGCGTCGCGGCGTGGTGAGCACCTGCTCGTATGAAGCGCGGGCGTTCGGCGTGCACTCGGCCATGCCCTCGGCACAGGCCCGTAGGCTCTGCCCGCAGGCCATCTGGGTGCCCGGCAGGCATGAGCGCTACCGCGAGGTGTCCGCCCAGGTGATGGCCGTCATCCTCGACGAGACGCCCTACCTGGAGCAGATGAGCATCGACGAGGCGTACTTCGACGTGACGCCGGGACGCTATTCGCGCGAGGACCCCGTGGCGGTGTGCCGGCGCATCAGCGCCCGCGTGCGCGAGCTGGGCGTGACGTGCTCCATAGGCCTTTCGACCGGCAAGACCGTGAGCAAGATAGCCAGCGAGCGCGACAAGCCCAACGGCCTGACCGTGGTGTACCCGGGGCGCGAGGCGCGCTTCCTGGAACCCCTGGGCGTGCGGGCGCTTCCGGGCGTGGGGCCCAAGACCCAGGAGGCCCTGCGGCGGCTTGGGATACAGCGCCTAGGCGAGCTGGCCCAGGCCGACGAGGCGCTGATGGCGCAGCTGGGCAGCGTGGGGCCCGAGCTCGTGGCGCGGGCGCGCGGCATCGACCCCTCGCCCGTGCGCGAGGCGGCCCGGCGCGAGCAGGTCAAGAGCGTGTCGAGCGAGCGTACCTTCGCCCGCGACCTCACGCAAGCCGACGAGGTTTACGACGCGCTGGCCGGCGTGTGCGCCCAGACCGCGCACAGGCTGCGCGCCAAGGGCCTCAAGGGGCGCTGCGTGTGCGTGAAGTGCTGTCAGGAGTTCGGCAGCACCCGAAGCGCCCGGCAGACCCTGGAGCGCTGCTGCGACGACGAGCACGACCTGCTCCCCGTGGCGAAGGCCCTGCTGGGGCAGCTCTGGCGGCCCGGCGAGCACGTGCGCCTGCTGGGCGTGGGCGTCTCGAACTGGCAGGAGGGCACGTGGAGCGCGAGCCTGTTCGACGACGTGGACGAGCTTCAGCGCGAGCACGACCGGCGCGAGCGCATCGCCGACGCCAAGGACGCCCTGCGCGGCAAGTTCGGCAGCGCGGCGGTGATGAGCGGAAGCGAGCTGCGCCTGCGGCAGAGGCTGGGCGAGGACGAGGGGCAGGGGGACTGAGCGAGGCGGGCGAACGCGAGGAGGCTCGCGGAAGGGCAAGCACGTGGCGACCCGCAAGCGGGCGCCGGGCATGCGAGAGGGCGGGCGCGGGGTTGCATGCGGGCAGACGGCGAGCACGGGTGCAGGCGGTGGTCAGCCAAACGGCTCACGCGAGCCAGGCGCGGGCGAACGTGAGGCCCAGCACCTCGCAGGCGCCCCGGCTCTTGAGGGCGTGCGCGGCCGCGCCCAAGGTGGCCCCGGTGGTGAAGACGTCGTCCAGAAGCAGGATACGGCCGCCCTCAAGGCCATGCAGCACCGCAAACGAGCCGAGGGCGTTGGCATGCCTGCCGCTTTTGCCCAGGTCGCGCTGGTCGCGCTTGGAGCGCCGGGCCAGGACGTCGTCGAGCGGCAGGCCCAGGGCGTGCGCCACCTCGCGGGCCACGAGCTCCATGTGGTCGGCGCCGCGCCGCGCGAAAGCCTGGGGCGTGCACGGCACGAAGCTCACGGCGCCCATGCGCGCGAGCGCCTCGGAGCCGAAGCCCTCCCGCGCGGCCTTGACCATGCCTGCCGCCAGATAGGCTGCGAGCCTGCGCTCTTGGGCGTCCTTGTAGGCGCGCACCATGCGGTCGTGGGGCCACTCGAGCATCGCATAGCTGCGATGGGCGTCGAGGTCGGCGATGACCTGCAGAAGCGCCTCGCCCGCCGCAGGGTCGGGGCCGTCCTCAGACCACGGGTCGTCCTCGCAGGCCAGGCAGGGGCTGCACTCGGTGCACACAAGGGAGCCGAACGGGGCGCCGCAGCGCGGGCAGGCCCGGCTCTGGTCTATCTCGTACATGAGGTCGCGGCAGCGCGCGCACAACAGCTCGCCCATGGCGTCGCAGCCCACGCAGCGCGTCGGCCAGAACACCTCCGCCAACGCGTCTCCGCAGCCCCGAAGGGCAGCACGGCCCAAGGGCACGGCGGGCGGTCTCATCCTTGTCGGCGACTACGGGAGACGGCAGGCACCGCCTGCGCCCCGGGAGCCAACGCCTTTGGAATCGCGTCCTCGCCGCGCATCGCCCCTCCCCTCCATGCCCCATACGCTTCTGGCCCTGACACAACCCTACCGCAGGCTCGCAGGCAAAAACGTATGAATTCCATGGAGCTTCAGTCACACGTCACAGAAACATAACAGCCCAGGTAAACAGGCAAAAACGACGGCTTTTCGGCGTACTTAAAGCTCCATGTTGGGCATGGCGTCGGCGCTCAAGGGACTCATGAGGCCCAGGTCGAACCTACGGCGGGCCACAAGGGCGATCATGGCGGCGTTGTCGGTGCAGGCCGAGAGCGGCGGCAGGGTCACGCGCACGTGGCGGCGCTCCAGGGCCTTCTTGTAGGCCTCGCGCAGCTCGGGGTTGGCCGTGACGCCGCCGCCCGCGCAGAAGTCGGTGACGTGGCACTCCTTCACGGCCGTGACGGCCTTGGCCACCTGCACGTCCACCACGGCAGCCTGGAAACTCGCCGCGAGGTCGGGCAGGTTGATGGCGCGCCCGGCGGCGTTCTCGGCGTTGATGTAGGTCACCACGGCCGTCTTGAGGCCCGACAGCGAGAAGCGGTAGTCGTGGCTGTGCAGCATCGCGCGGGGGAAGTCAATGGCGCGGGGGTTACCGGTCTTGGCGAGCTTGGAGATGATGGGGCCGCCGGGATAACCCAGACCGAGGGCCTTGGCCACCTTGTCGAAAGCCTCGCCCACCGCGTCGTCGAGCGTCTCGCCCAGGATGCGATAGTCGCCCCAGTCGCGCACGAGCACGAGCATGGTGTGCCCGCCGGAAAGAAGGCTCGCCACGAAGGGGGGCTTGAGGTCGGGCGTCTCGAAGAGATTGGCGAAGAGGTGGCCCTCGAGGTGGTTCACGCACACGAGGGGCTTGTCGGCGGCCCAGGCGAGGCCCTTGGCGAAGGCGACGCCCACCACGAGGGCACCCACCAGGCCCGGGCCCTGCGTGACGGCGACGGCGGCGAGGTCGTGCGGCGAGAGCATGCCATCGAGGCCCAGCTCGCGGCCCGCCTGCTCCATCGCCTCCAGGTAGACGCCCACGACGGCCTCGGTGTGCTTGCGCGAGGCGATCTCGGGCACGACGCCGCCAAAGCGCGCGTGGAAGTCAATCTGGGTGGCAACTACGTTGGCGATGACCTTGCCCGCGCCGTCGATGACAGCCATCGCGGTCTCGTCGCAGGAGCTCTCCACGGCCAAGATGAGCTCGCCGGCCTGCTCAAGGACCTGACGCTGCGCGGCACTGCGCTCGGGGCGTGCCGGGGGCCAGGGGCATTCGGTGGCGTGGGGGCCGGGCTCCTGGTCGAGGTCGGGGGCGGTGTCCTTGAGCGGCAGCTGCGCCGCCATGATGCGCGCGCCCACGCCGGGCGCGTAGTAGTTGGGGCGGACGCCCTGCTCGAC
>CAVJGP010000002.1:0-12141 GCA_963648855.1 Alistipes onderdonkii
CACCGTGTGCCTGAAACCCGAAGCCACCTGCTGATTTTTGCAGTTCGTTGACGCTTTGCATCCTGCAAGTTAATTCTGACCTGAATGTGTGCAAAACGTCGCTAGAATGAGCGAGTTGTGTCTGTTGTGCGGGAGCACTGCGCCGCGTATCGGTGAGTTGGGAAGGAGGGAAGCTGTGAGCAACCTGTTGCGCTTGATCGGCCGGCGTCTTATCGCCCTGCCCATCATGATTCTCGGCGTTACTCTGCTCGTGTTCTTCCTCATGTCTCTTTCGCCCATTGACCCTGCCTATTCGGCATTGGGCGAGACCGCGTCATCCGCTGAGGTGGCCGCGTACCGCGAGGCCCACGGCCTCAACGACCCCATTTGGGTGCAGTACGTGAACTACCTGGGCGGCCTCATCCAGGGTGACCTGGGCAACTACGGCGCCAACGACTCCATGTCGGTGGGCACCCAGATTGCCAAGGCGCTGCCCATCACGCTCCAGCTGACCTTCTTCGGCCTCATCATGGGCACCGTCCTGGCGCTTATTCTGGGCGTCATCTCTGCCCTGTACCGCGACCGCTGGCCCGACCAGATCATCCGCGTGGTGTCCATCATTTGCATCGCCATGCCGTCGTTCTGGCTGGCAGTGCTGCTCATCATGTGGGTGTTCGGGGCGCATATCCAGTCGATTCTGCCGGTGTCCGGCACCCTGCCCGACATCACGACCGACTTCGCCGGCTGGGCCCGCCGCATGTTCCTGCCGGCCGTGACGCTCGCCGTGCCTCTGACCGGCCAGCTCACCCGCGTCATCCGCACCTCCATGGTGGAGGAGCTCGACAAGGACTACGTGCGCACGGCCATGGGCTTCGGCATCCCCAAGGGTGTCGTCATCGCCCGCAACGTGCTTCGCAACGCCCTCATCACGCCCGTCACGGTGCTCGGCATGCGCATCGGCTACCTCATCGGCGGCGCGGTGGTCATCGAGGTCATCTTCAACCTCCAGGGCATGGGCATGACCATCTACAACGCCATCACGAGCCACTACACGATGCTCGTCATGGGCGTGGTCCTGGTCATCGCCATCACCTTCATCATCATCAACATCATCGTGGATATGCTCTATATCCTGATCGACCCTCGAATCAGGACGGTGTAACTATGGCTAAAGCAGTCCTGCGTGAGGGTCTTACCAGCAAGCTTGAGCAGAATGCCGGCAAGGTGCGCTTCCGTCGTTGGAAGAACATGACCATCCCGGCCCGCGTCGCCTGCATCCTGCTGCTCTTCGTGGTGGCCGTCGCCATCGTCGCCGTCTTCTGGACGCCGTGCGACCCCTACATCGACGGCCCGCTCAACCAGGCGCCCAGCGCCGAGCACCTCTTCGGCACCGACAACAAGGGCCGCGACGTGCTCTCGCGCATGATGATCGGCGCGCGCACCTCGCTCGTCATCGGCCTGGGCGCCACGGCGTTCGCGCTCGTCCTGGGCTCCATCTTCGGCTCCATCGCGGCGGTTTCGCGCAAGTGGGTGTCCGAGGTCATCATGCGCATCATGGACATCATCATGTCCTTCCCCGGCATCGCCCTGGCCGCCACCCTGGTCATCGTGTTCGGCCAGAACCTGCCCACGCTCGTGTTCGCCATCGGCTTCCTCTACATCCCGCAGCTTGCGCGCATCGTGAGGGCCAACGTGGTGAGCGAGTACGGCCAGGACTACGTGCGCGCCGTCATCGTGTCGGGCGCCCGCGCGCCGTGGATCCTCATCAAGCACGTGATGCGCAACTGCGCCGCTCCCGTGCTGGTGTTCACCATCGTGCTCGTGGCCGACGCCATCGTGTTCGAGGCCTCGCTTTCGTTCCTGTCTGCCGGCATCCCTGAGCCTGCCGCCACCTGGGGCAACGTGCTCGCCTCTGCGCGTCAGGGCGTCATGCTCGGCTACTGGTGGCCCGCGCTCTTCCCGGGCCTGGCCATCATCATCACCGTGCTGTCGCTCAACATCCTCTCCGAGGGCATCACCGACGCCATGGCTGCCCCCAAGGCCGTCATCAAGCCGAGCGACTCCGACCTCAACGCCGAGCGCGAGGCCGACCGTCTCGTGTCCGACCCCAAGCTGGCCTACAAGGCCCAGGCCGCGAGCCTGCAGGCGCGCCTTGACCAGCTCAAGAGCGTCGAGCTGCAGCGCAAGGACCGCTTCGCTGCCCATTACGACACTGAGCCCATCCTCGTGGTGAAGGACCTGTGCATCAAGTTCCCGCGTCACGGCGACGTCAACGTCGTGGACCACGTGAGCTTCGAGGTGCGCCCGCGCCAGACCATGGGCCTCGTGGGCGAGTCGGGCTGCGGCAAGTCCATCACCTCGCTCACCATCATGGGCCTGCTCGACAAGAAGGCCCAGATCTCTGGCGAGATTCTCTATAACGGCCAGAACCTGCTCGAGCTGCGCGAGAAGGAGATGAACGCCCTGCGCGGCCACGAGATCGCCATGGTCTACCAGGACGCCCTCTCCTCGCTCAACCCCTCGATGCTCATCCGTGCCCAGATGAAGCAGCTCACCAAGCGCGGCGGCACCCGTACCGCCGAGGAGCTGCTGGAGCTCGTGGGCCTCGACCCCAAGCGCACGCTCGACTCCTACCCGCACGAGCTGTCCGGCGGCCAGCGCCAGCGCGTGCTTATCGCCATGGCCCTGACGCGCGACCCCAAGCTCATCATCGCCGACGAGCCTACCACCGCCCTCGACGTCACCGTGCAGAAGCAGGTGGTCGACCTGCTCAACAGGCTCCAGAAGGAGCTGGGCTTCGCCATGGTGTTCGTGAGCCACGACCTGGCCCTGGTGGCCGAGGTGGCCAACTCCATCACGGTCATGTACGCCGGCCAGGTGGTGGAGCAGGGTTCGGTCAACGACATCCTGACCAACCCCGTGCACGAGTACACGCGCGGCCTTCTGGGCTCGGTGCTCTCCATCGAGGCCGGTGGCTCGGTCAACGTCTCCGGCGGGGCCGACACCGCGTCGCGCCTGCACCAGATCCCGGGCTCGGTGCCCTCGCCCAAGGACTTCCCCGAGGGCGACCGCTTCACGCCCCGCTCGAGCCACCCCGACAAGGTGTCGACGGTGCATCCCGTGCTCAAGCAGGTTCCCGGCACGCACCACGTGTACGCCGAGCTTCCCGATGAGGAGCTCAAGCGCCTTGGCATCGAACCGTATCTGGCAGGAGGTGCCGAGTAATGGCTGACAACAACGCCGTCGAGCCCATCATTCGCCTTGAAGACGTCACGGTGACCTTCAAGACGCGTACGGGCTCCATCCTGCACCCCAACAAGATTCAGGCCCTCAAGGGCGTGTCGCTGTCACTCATGCCCGGCGAGACGATCGGCCTGGTAGGCGAGTCGGGCTGCGGCAAGTCCACCACCGCCAACGTCATGATCGGCCTGCAGAAGCCCACCACGGGCAAGGTCTACTTCAAGGGCGTCGACGTCACGAACCGCACGGCCGCCGACCGCCGCCGCATCGGTCGCGTCATCTCGGTCGTGTTCCAGGACCCGGCCACGGCCCTGAACGCCCGCATGTCCATCCACGACCAGCTGCTCGACCCGATGCTCGTGCACAAGATCGGCGACAAGGAGTCGCGCGAGAAGCGCGTCTTCGAGCTCATCGAGCAGGTGGGCCTACCCGTGTCGGTCATGGACGCCCTGCCCGGCCAGCTCTCCGGCGGTCAGCGCCAGCGCGTGGCCATCGCCCGCGCGCTCTCGCTCAAGCCCGACGCCATCATCGCCGACGAGCCTACGAGCGCCCTGGACGTGTCGGTGCGCGCGCAGATCCTCAACCTGCTCATGGACCTCAAGAAGGACCTGAGCCTGGCGATGGTCTTCATCAGCCACGACATCCAGACCGTGCGTTACATCTCCGATCGCATCATCGTCATGAACGGTGGCAAGCCTGTGGAGGAAGGCACGGCCGAGCAGGTGTTCAACAACCCGAAAGACGAGTATACTAAGCTGCTTCTTGGAGCGGCACCTTCGCTGCTCTACCCGGATTTGGGCAAGTAAACGCAAGCACGTGCACAATAGGCAAGAAACGAAAGAGTGGAGACATGGATCCCAAGTGCATTAAAGGCGTCATTCCTCCGGTAGTCATCCCGCTGACGGCCGAGCGCACGCTCGACCTCAAGGCGTTCACCCGCAACATCAACCGCATGATCGACGCCGGCGTCGACGGCCTGTTCTTCCTGGGCTCGTCGGGCGAGGTCGCCTTCCTGACCGACGCTCAGCGCCAGCACGTGCTGCAGGAGGCCGTCTCCATCGTGCGCGGCCGCGTGCCCGTCCTTGCCGGCATCATCGACATGGAGACGCTGCGCGTCATCGACCAGGCCAAGCGTGCCGAGGCCATCGGTGTCGACGGCCTCGTGGCCACCGCCCCCTTCTATGCCCTGGGCGGCCCCAAGGAGACCGAGCGCCACTTCCGCGCCATCCGCGAGCACACCGACCTGCCGCTCTTCGCCTACGACCTGCCCGTGTGCGTGCACACCAAGCTCGACCCCACGATGCTCGTGCGTCTGGGCAAGGACGGCGTGCTCCAGGGCGTGAAGGACTCCTCGGGCGACGATGTGTCGTTCCGCTGGCTCATCCTTGAGAACGAGGACGCCGGCCACCCGCTGCAGCTGCTCACCGGCCACGAGGTGTGCGTGGACGGCGCGTACCTGGCCGGTGCCGACGGCTCTGTGCCCGGCCTGGCCAACGTCGACCCCTACAGCTACGTCGAGATGTGGCGTGCCTTCCAGGCCGGCGACTGGGCCAAGGTCAAGGAGCTGCAGGACCACGTGGCGCGCCTCATGTTCCTCACGCGCGTCGTGAAGGCCACCGTGGGCTTCGGCGCCGGCGTGGGCGCCTTCAAGACCGCCCTGTGGCAGATGGGCATCTTCGAGACCAACCAGATGCGCGAGCCCGTCCAGCCCCTCGTGGGCGCCGACGTGGAGGCCATCTGCGGCGTGCTCAAGACCGCCGGCCTCATCCCTCAGGACCAGCCCGTTCGCGCTTAGTTTGAGGAAAGGAAGCGGAGAATGACGACTGCATCATCCTCCGCCGCCATGCAGGGGGGCGAGGTCGCGGCTGCGGCCCCGTCCCCCTTTTCTGTGGTGGCGCTCGACATCGGCGGCACGAAGATCGCCGGCTGCATCGCCGTGTACGACCGCGCGGGTGCCGCGCCGCGCGTGACCGAGCGCGTGAGCATGCCCACCGAGGCGGCCCGCGGCGGCGACGACGTGTTGGCGCGCGTCTGCGAGCTGGGGGAGCGCTTGTGCGCGAAGGCGCGCGAGGACGCCGCCTGCCCGCTCGTGGGCGTGGGCGTGAGCGCCGCCGGCACTATCCGCACCTCCGACGGCTTCGTGGCCTACGCCAACGACCTCATGCCCGGCTGGATGGGCCAGCCCCTGGGCGCGAGCCTTGAGCGCGCGTGCGGGGTGCCGGTCGCGGTGCTCAACGACGTGCACGCCCATGCCATGGGCGAGGTGCGCCACGGTGCGGCCAAGGGCGCGCAGGTGGCCATCATGGCGGCGGCGGGCACCGGCCTGGGCGGCGCCGTGGTCATCGGGGGCAAGGTGTTCTTCGGGGCGCACGGCTACGCCGGGTGCCTCGGCCACTCGCTGCATCCTGCCGCCGTGGGACGTCCCAGCGGCTGGGCGGGGACGGGCCACCTGGAGAGCGTCGTTTCGGGCAGCGGTATCGAGGAGTGCTACCGCGCGCTCGGAGGCGATGCGGTCTCGGGCGGCGAGATCTCGCGTCGCGCCAACGAGGGGGAGGCCCTGGCCCGCGAGGTGATTGAGCAGTCGGGACGCGCCCTGGGCGAGTCTATCGCCTCCTGGGCCGACATCATCGATCCCGAGGTGGTTGTGGTGGCCGGCTCAGTGTGCAAGGCGGGTCCCATCTGGCGCGATGCCCTGCAGGCGGGCCTGGAAGGCTTCATCACGCCTGAGATGGCCGGCCTTCCCGTGGTGGACGCGGCACTCGGCGACGACGCCCCGCTCATCGGCGCGGCCGAGTGGCTCTTGGACAAGCTGTCGTAAAGAAAGGGGGATGCTCCGATGCATCCTGTGATTGAATCCCTCCAGGGCAAGCTCATCGTGAGCTGCCAGGCCTACATGGGCGAGCCCCTGCGCCACCCCGAGACGATGGCCCAGATGGCCCGCGCCTGCGAGCTGGGTGGGGCTGCTGCCATCCGCTGCCAAGGCCTCTCCGACATCGCAGCCATCAAGGGGCGCGTGGAGGTGCCCGTCATCGGCCTGTGGAAGGAGGGCCACGAGGGTGTCTACATCACGCCTACCCTGCGCCATGCCATGGCGTGCGTGAACGCCGGCTGCGACGTGGTGGCCCTCGACGCCACCGACCGCCCGCGCCCCGACGGCAGCACCTTCGAGGAGATTGTCGCGGGCATCCGCGCCCAGAGCGACGTGCTCATCATGGCCGACTGCGCCACCATCGAGGACATCCGTCGCGGCATGGCCGCCGGGTGCGACCTGGTGTCCACCACGCTGTCGCACGGCGTGGCCGCCATCGACTGCACGATGGCCGACGGTCCCGACCTGCCGCTTCTGCGCAAGGCCTGCGAGGAGTTCCCGGGCTTCCCCGTGGTGTGCGAAGGGCGCGTGCACTCGCCGCAGGACGCGGTGGACGCGCTGCAGGCGGGCGCGTGGGCGGTCGTGGTGGGCACGGCCATCACGCATCCGACGAGCATTACGTCGTGGTTTTGCGATGCGATGAAATAGGGGAGACTCCTCAGGCCCGGCCGAAAGGTTCAGTGCTCAAACAGTTTCCAAAAGAAAAGGCCCGGGTGGGCCTTTTCTTTTGGAAAAACTGCGCCTGAACCTTTCGGCCGGGCCTCGGAATGTCTGCCTGATCGCATGCGGTTTGGGGCATAGGGCCAAACAGAGGGTCGGGCAGAGGGCCAAGCAGGCGGCTAAACAGGGGAGGTCCCTACTTCAGCAGCTTGCCCCTCAGTACCACATGCTTGACCTCGAGGGTGTCTTGGTCGAGGAGTACCAGGCTGGCGGTGTGGCCGCAGGAGAGGGAGCCGTAGCGTGCGGCGACGCCCAGGGCGCGGGCGGGGTTGGTGCTGGCGGCGCGCACGGCGCTGACCAGGGGGATGTCCATCTCGAGGACGGCCGTGCGCAGGCAGGCCATTTGGTCGCTGGCAGACCCCGCGAGGGTGCCGTCGGGCAGGGTGCAGCGACGGCCCGCAAGTGAGAAGGTCTGGCCGCCCAGCTCGTAGTCGCCGTCGGCCAGGCCGCAGCAGCGCAGGCTGTCGGAGATGATGATGACGCGCTCGTCGCCGAAGAGCTCGAAGGCCAGGCGCACCATGGCGGGGTGGACGTGCACGCCGTCGGTGATGACCTCGGGCGTCACGCCGGGCGTCTCGCTGCCGGCCATAATGGGGCCGGGTTTGCGGTGGTGCAGCGGCGGCATGGCGTTGAAGAGATGCGTCATGTGCTGGGCGCCCGCCTCGAAGGCCGCGCGTGCCGTGTCGTAGTCGGCGCACATGTGGGCAAGCGACACGCGCACCTCGCCCGAGGCCTCGCGGATGAAGTCGAGGTTGCCGGGCTCCTCGGGGGCCACGTCCACGAGCTTGATGCGCCCCTTTGCCGCCGCCTGCAGCTCGCCGAACTCGTCGAGGCTTGCCGGGCGCACGTAGGCGGGGTTCTGGGCGCCCACCTTGCTGGGGGAGATGTAAGGGCCCTCCATGTTCATGCCCACGAGCTCGGACTCGGACGCGGCGGCCTCGAAGGCGCCCACGTTTGCCATGATGGCCATGAGCTGTTCGTGGGGTAAGGTCATCGAGGCCGGGCAGATGGCCGTGATGCCACGCGAGGCCTCGTAGGCGGCCATGCGATGCAGGCCCTCGGCGCTCGCGTCGGACAGGTCGTCGCCCATGCAGCCGTGGAAGTGCAGGTCGATGAGGCCGGGGATAACGTAGCAGCCCGAGGCGTCGAGGCCGGCGCCAGTGTCGGCGCCGGCCTCGGACGAGGGGGCGGCACCAGCACCGGCCTTCTCAACGATTGTCTCGCCCTCGATCCAAACCTCGCCGGGTGCAAAGCCGGCCTTCTCGCTAAAGACCAGGCCGCCGGTGATGCGGCCTACCTGCTCAAGTTCATCAGCCATAATCGCAGCCTTTCTTAGTAAAAAGCCGTGAACCCGGCGTTGGGCCCACGGCTTAGGTGAATGAGACAGTCGTACGATCGGTCCATATGGCAGGCGGGCAATGCAAGAATGCCAAATTGCCGGAATCCTTGCCGCCGGGAATGCCAGCTTTGCGTTCATGCCCGCAGTAGAATTTGGTCCCGCAAATCGCAATCCCCAGCATCCGCACCAGAGGAACGCCGGTCTTTGCAAATGCTCCCTACGTCGATGTGCCGTCCAGCTGCCCTTACAGCAGGCTAGCGGCCTCCTTGTCGAGCACGACGGTGACGTCGGGGTGGAACTGCAGGATGGAGGCGGGGACGCGCGGGGTGACCGGGCCGGTGAGGGCGTCGCGCACGATCTGGGCCTTGGCCTCGCCGTTGGCCACGAGCAGCAGCTTGCGGGCGCACATGATGGTGCCGATGCCCATGGAGCGGGCGTGGGTGGGCACCTCGTCGATGGAGTTGAAGAGGCGCGAGTTGGCCTCGCGGGTCATCTGCGTGAGCTCGACGCGATGCGTTTGCTTCTCGAAGACGTCGGCGGGCTCGTTGAAGCCGATGTGGCCGTTGTGGCCGATGCCGAGCAGCTGGATGTCCACGCCGCCGGCGGCCTCGATGGCGCGGTCGTAGGCGTCCATGCCGTCGGTCACGTCGAGGGCCTGGGCGTCGGGCGTGTGGGTCTTGGCCACGTCGATGTCCACGTGGTCGAAGAGGTTCTGCTGCATGAAGTAGCGGTAGCTCTGGGGATGGGTGCCCTCAAGGCCGCAGTATTCGTCGAGGTTGAACGACTGGCACTGCGCGAAGCTGAGCTTGCCCTCCTCGTAGCGCTTCACGAGGTCGGCGTACAGGCCGATGGGGGTGGTGCCGGTGGCCAGGCCCAGCACGCAGGCCGGCTTGGCCTCGATGACGGCGGCAATCTCGTCGGCCGCCAGGCGGCTCATCTCTTCGTAGGTGTCGGCAACGATCAGCTTCATTCCCCTCAGCCCTTCTTCAGCGTGTTTCCGCAGGACAAACCAAGCGTCGGACATGGTACCACGCATGCCGAGGCATGGCGCATCTGCGCAAGATTTGTCCAGGTATCGGCTACAAAAAGCAGGGCTGTGCCCGCATCATGGGCGCTGGGCTATAATCCCTCCTGCGAATTATGAGCGAGTGCAAGCGCGAGGAGGGTCTTCGTGGATGTGAAGCGTTGCGCGGCCGTGGTGGCCGCAGCCGAGTGCGGCACGATGTCGGCCGCCGCCAAGAAGCTCGGCTACACCCCCTCGGGCATCATTCGCCTCGTGGACTCCCTGGAGGAGGAGCTGGGCTTCTCGGTGCTCGTGCGCAAGACCACGGGCGTGGAGCTGACCCCCGAGGGCCGGCGCATGATCCCCCTCTTCAAGCAGATCACCGCCACCGACGAGCAGGTGCGCCAGACGGCGGCGCGCATCCGGGGCATGTCGGAGGGCGCCATCGTCATCGGGGCGCAGTCCAACGTGGCGTCGTACTGGCTGCCCGAGGTGCTGCGCGACTTCCAGGAGCGTTACCCCAACCTGCAGGTGCGCGTGGTGGAGGAGGGCACCGACCAGCTGCGCCGCCTGCTCGAACAGCGCCGCATCGACTGCATGGTGTTCTACGAGGGCCACGAGAAGCTCGACTGGATCGCCTTGGGGCGCTGCGAGCTGGTGGCCTGGGTGCCCGAGCAGTCGGCCCTCGCCAAGAACTCGAGCGTGCTGCTGGCCGAGCTGCAGGGCGAGCCGTTCATCCGCATCCACCCCGCCGACGAGACCTACGAGGAGAAGATTCTGCGCGAGAAGAGCGTGGAGCCCAACGTGCGCTTCGCCACCGACGACACATTCACGGCGTTTCGCATGGTGAGCGCGGGTGTGGGCTGCACGCTGTGCATGGGCGGCATCGCCGATGCGTTCACGGGCCAGGTGCGCGTGATGCCGCTCTCGCCCCAGCGCTTCTTCGAGTACGGCATCGCCACGCTTCCCGGCTCGGCCTTCTCGCCGGCCATGGAGGAGTTCGTGTCGGTCGCGCGCGCCCACGCCGGGGACTGGCCGATCCTGCAGGAGCGATAGACGAGTCCTGTGAGCTGCGGTTTTCCTTAGCTGGCATGCGTGCTGGCCTTCTCGTGCGCCGCGAGCCCTACGCCGTTGGGCCCGGCATGGCCTCGCCTTGCGGTCTGGGGAAATCTTGGCTCGGCAACGTAATCTCTGACAGAATTCGTTGGCAGGCCAGGATTCTGGCATTTCGCATCGAAATCTTGGCTCGGCAACGAGTTTTGTCGTGCTGTGGGCCCTGAGCGGGCGACCAACCTTGCTTCGTCTGGGCCGTCGCCGCCTTTTGTGGGCTCATCTCCCCGCCTGATCGTCCTGAGCTGCCGACGTAAGGTCTACAGACAGGCTTTTGTTATTCCAAACTGTGCAAATAAACGCACTTGCTATTACAAAATGTGTTGACACGCGCCACACATACGCCTAAAGTGCCGATTTGCTTATCGGCAGGCGTTGTTTGGAGCGTGACATCATGGTCGCAAAGGTGTGTTTGGTACTCATATTCTTCGGGGTGGCGATAGGCGTGGGCATCTACTGCCGCCGCTCCACCTCAAGCGTCGACGGCTTCGTGCTCGGCGGGCGCAACGTGGGCCCGTGGCTCTCGGCCTTCGCGTACGGCACGAGCTACTTCTCGGCGGTCGTGTTCGTGGGCTACGCCGGGCAGTTCGGTTGGAAGTACGGCATTGCGGCCTTCTGGGCGGGCATCGGAAACGCCCTGCTCGGCAGCCTGCTTGCCTGGTGGGTGATGGGCGCGCGCACCCGCGAGATGACGCATCGCCTCGACGCCAAGACGATGCCGGAGTTCTTCGGCAAGCGCTATAACTCCAAGGCCCTGCGCGTGGCCGCCGCTGCCATCGTGTTCGTGTTCCTCATCCCCTACACCGCGAGCGTCTACAACGGCTTGTCGCGCCTCTTCGGCATGGCGTTCGGCCTGCCCTATGAGGTGTGTGTCATCGCGATGGCCCTCATCACCTGCATCTATGTGGTGGTGGGCGGCTACATGGCCACGGTGGTGAACGACTTCCTCCAGGGCATCATCATGCTCATCGGCATCATCGCGGTCATCGCGGCGGTGCTGGCCGACAACGGCGGCTTCATGACCGCCATGACCAGCCTGTCGCAGGTGGACGGTGGCACGGGTTTTGAGGGCGTGTTCGCCTCGATGTTCGGCCCCGACCCGGCCAACCTGCTGGGCGTGGTCATCCTCACCTCGCTGGGCACCTGGGGCCTGCCGCAGATGGTGCAGAAGTTCTACGCCATCAAGGACGGCCCGGCCATCAAGCAGGGCGCCATCGTGTCCACCATCTTCGCGCTCATCGTGTCGGGCGGCTGCTACTTCCTCGGCGGCTTCGGTCGACTCTACGGCGACACCATCGAGTACCAGGCAAACGGCACGCCCGTGTACGACTCCATCATCCCCTCGATGCTCTCCACCCTGCCCGACGTGCTCATCGGCGTGGTGATCGTGCTCGTGCTCTCCGCATCGATGTCCACCCTGGCGGGCCTCGTGATCAACTCGTCCTCCACCCTCACGCTCGACCTGCTCAAGGATAACGTGGTGAAGGGCATGGACGAGAAGCGCCAGGTGGTGTGGATGCGCGCCTTCATCGTGGTGTTCATCGTGGTGTCCGCCGCGCTGGCCCTCTACCAGTACCATTCGAGCGTGGCCTGGATCGCCCAGATGATGGGCATCAGCTGGGGCGCCCTGGCCGGCTCGTTCCTCGGCCCCTTCGTGTGGGGCCTGTACTCCGGCAAGATTTCCAAGGCGGCCGTGTGGGCGAGCTTCATCGTGGGCGTGGGCCTCACCACGGGCAACATGATCGCCGGGTTCTTCGGCTGCGCGCTCTTCGCGAGCTCCATCAACTGCGGTGCCGTGGCGATGCTGGCGAGCCTGGTCATCGTGCCGCTCGTGAGCCTCGTGACGCCGAGCGTGCCCTTCGACGTGAAGCCTCCCTCGCC
>CAVJGP010000002.1:12418-58692 GCA_963648855.1 Alistipes onderdonkii
CGCCTTGCCGCGTGCAACGCGCAAGGCCCGGCGCGGAGTCTCAGGCGCAGTTTTTCGGGAGGGCAAGGCCTGTGGCCTTCACCTCCCGAAACTGTCTGAGCACTGAGACTCCGCGCCGGGCCCTCGGGAGCCTGCTCTCCGCAGGCCTACCCCTCATTCCCCAGCAACGCCAGCACATCCTCGCGCGTAAGCGTCGACGCCCCCACGCCTTCGCCGCCCAGCACGCTCTGGGCCAGGTCGCGCTTGCGCTCCTGCATCTGCACGATGCGCTCCTCGATGGTGCCCTGGCAGATGAGCTTGTAGACGCTCACGTTGCGCGTCTGGCCGATGCGGTGCGCGCGGTCGGTGGCCTGGTTCTGCGCCGCGAGGTTCCACCAGGGGTCGTAGTGGATCACCACGTCGGCCGCTGTGAGGTTGAGGCCCACGCCGCCGGCCTTGAGCGAGATGAGGAAGACCGGTGCCTCGCCTGCTTGGAAGCGCTCCACCAGGCTCGCGCGCTGCGCCTTGGGCGTGGAGCCCGTGAGCACGAAGTGGGGCACCTTGGCCGCCTTGAGCTTGGCCGAGATGATGTCGAGCATGCTTGTGAACTGGGAGAACAACAGAATCTTGTGGCCTGCGTCCATGGCGGAGCGCATGAGCTCCATGCAGGTGTCGAGCTTGGCCGAGCCGCCCGTGTAGTTCTCGAAGGCCAGGTGCGGGTCGCAGCAGAGCTGCCGCAGCTTGGTGAGCTCGGCGAGGATCTGGAGCTTCTTGTCCTTGAATACCTTGGTGTCCTCGTGCTGCACCTGGATGGCGAGGCGGTCCTGGCTGGCCTTGTAGAGCTTGTCCTGCTCGCCCTCCATGCGTGCGAGCACCACGCTCTCGTCCTTCTCCGGCAGGTCGGCCAGCACGTCGGCCTTGAGGCGGCGCAGGATGAAGGGGCTCACCTTGCACTGCAGGCGCCTCGCCGCGCCCTCCTCGGCGGCCTCCACAGGACCGGCGAAGCGCTTGTTGAACGACTCGGCGCTGCCCAGGGAGCCGGGCATGAGGAAGTCGAAGATGCTCCACAGCTCGGCCAGACGGTTCTCGATGGGCGTGCCGGTGAGGGCCAGGCGCACGTCGGCACACAGGCACTTGGCGGCCTTGCTCACCTGGGCGTTCGCGTTCTTGATGTAGTGCGCCTCGTCGAGCACGGCGCGGGCGAAGCGCACCTGGGAGTATGCCTCGATGTCGCGCTTCATGAGGTCGTAGGAGGTCACGAGCACGTCGTGGTCGGCCGCCTGGGCGATCTGCTTCGTGCGGGCGGGCTTGCCGCCCACCACGGCCACGGCGTCGAGCGCGGGGGCGAAGCGCTCTATCTCGGCCATCCAGTTGTACACGAGCGAGGCGGGGCACACCACGAGCGTGGGACCCTGGGCGCCCGCCTCCTTGCGCGCAAGGATATGGGCGATGACCTGCAGCGTCTTGCCTAGGCCCATGTCGTCGGCCAGCACGCCGCCAAAGCCGAAGCGCTCGAGCGTCTCCAGCCAGCGGAAGCCCTCCACCTGGTAGTGGCGCAGGGTCTGCGCAAGCGAGGCGGGCACCTCGTAGTCGGCGTCGGAGTAGGTCTCGAAGTCGCGCACGACGCTGCGGAAGGCCGCGTTGCGCTCCAGGCGCACGCCCTCGCTCTTGCGCAGCAGGGCGTCCACGAAGAGCGCCTGGCTCGAGGGCAGGCCCTGCGTGCCGCCGGAAAGCTGCGTCACGTCCATGCCCAGGCCTTCGGCCAGGTCGTTGAGGGCGCTCAGGCTGGCGTCAATCTTCATGATGTCGCCGTTTGAGAGGCGCAGGTACTTCTGCTTGCGCTTGTAGCAGGCAAGATAGGCCTCGAGGTCCTGGTGCGAAAGGCCGCTGGAGTCCACCTCCAGGTCGAGCAGGCCGCTGCGGATGTTCGCGCGCACGCTCATCTGGGGGCAGCCGCGCGCCTCCACGCCGCGCAGGCGCTCACTCAGCAGCACCTCGCCCAGGGCCGACAGCTCCGCCAGGCCCTCGGTGAGCAGCAGGTAGAGGCGCTCGTCGTCGGCCTCGTCGAAGCGCGGGTCGCGCGGGGTGCGCGGGGCGGCCTTCTTTGCCGGGGACGACCAGGTGGGCTCAAGGTCGGCCAGGCCGCCGTAGGGGAAGTACTCCTCCACCACGTCTTGCACGCGGTACTCGCCGGCCATGTCGCGCGCGGGCGCCCCCTTGGGGTGCTCGTCGTAGAGGTTGCCCGTCCAGTCTCCGTACGAGACGTCCACATGGCAGGTGACCTCGCCGTCGTCCAGGCCCACCTGGAAGCTGAACTCGGCCCGGGGCGGCACGAGCGCCTCCAACGAGTCCGGCGCCTCCACCTGGGTGCAGGCGCGCAGGGCCGGCAGCACGTCGCGGCAGAAGCCGGGCATGTCGGCGGGGGCGATGTGCAGGGGGCGCGAGCTGGGGAAGATCGCGGGCAGCAGTGTGCCGGCCTTCGCCACGAACTCCTTGCTGCAGCGCCAGGCGCACTCGGCGTCGAGCACGTACATCGTGTCGCCCTGCGCAAAACAGCAGGTGCCGACGGGCAGCACCAGGTCGAAGCCCCCGTCGCGGGCCGGCTCCAGCCGCGTGCGCACCATCGGGTCGCCCTCGGTCACGACGAGCTGGCGAACCTCCTGCTTGGAGGCGTAGTAGTTGGTGGTGGCGTCGAAGGACACCGTGGCGCCCTGCATGGCGTCGAGCACGGCGATGACGTCGGCCGTGGAGAGGGGCAGCTCCTTGACCTCGGTGCCCTTGCCGGCGTCCCAGTAGTTCCAGCGCGAGGAGAAGAGCGCCTGCTGGCTGTCGGCGATGCGGCACACCACCTCGATGAGCTTGCGCGAGCGCTCGTCGAACGCGGACGGCACGTGCGTGAGCGTGAGGTTCTTGCCGTACACCACCTCGTCGCCGTGCTTCCAGGCGTCCACGAGCGCGCCGATGTTCTTGACGATGTAGGCGGCCTTGCCCCGGCGGGCCTTGAGCTTGAGCGACCAAGCGGCCTGCCCGCCGTACAGCACGATGTCGCGCGTGGGCAGCAGCGTCACCTCGAGCTGGGCGGGTTCGTCGGTCTCGCCGCGCCGGGCCGCGCGCTCGGCGCGGGCGCTTGCGGCGCTCGCCAGGGCCTGCGTGGCGGCGGCGTTCACGAGCTCGGTGATGACGCGGTCGGTGGGCAGCTGCTGGGTTTTGGGCCGCTTCGCGCCCGCAGAGCTTGCCTGGGTCCGCGCTTCGGCGAGATAAGCGTCCATGACCTGGGCGAACACGTTGGCGAAGGTGTCGCCCTTGCCCTTACCCTTGAGCGGCTCGATGCCGTAGCGGTCGAGGTACTCCAGGGCGAGCGCTATCTCGTGCTTGCACATGCCGTCGTACTCGTAGGATGCGGGGCAGTCGCAGGAGTAGTTCACGATGTCCTCGTCGTCGAGGTCGATGGTGACGCTCACTTCATACACTGCCCCGTGCGAGCCCTTCACGCTGCCCTCCACGCGCGGCGTCCAGTCGAACGCGCCGTCCACCTCGCTGCAGCTCAAGACCGACCCGTCGAGCGCGAGCTTGAGGCCCTTGCTGTAGGTGCTGTCGAGGGCGGCTTCGTTCTTGAGCTTCTGTGCGTAGGTCATGCGGCGGCTCCCGTCGGGGGTGTGGCGATGCGTGCGCATATTCTATACGCGAGCGGCCGCGCTTTGGTGGGCAGGTTGAGGGGACTGGGGGAGAGGGGCGTGCTACCATGCCGGGCATGTGTAGCCGGGCGCGCCGTGCGTCGCCCGCAGGAGAAAGGACGCCCCCATGCAAGGATGCCAGCCTCACCTCTACGAGCCCCCGGCACAGGTCGTCGAAGGCGTGCCCTGCGGGTGGGCCAATCCGTTCCTGTTGCCCTTCGAGGCCACGCGCGGCGTGTGCGAGTTGGTGATATCCGACGAGGACATCTCCGACGCGGCCGCGCGCCTGCGACGCTTCACCCCCTTCTTCGAGCGCGTGTTCCCCGAGACGCGCGCCACGAGCGGGCTCATCGAGTCGCCCCTGCGCCCCATTCCTGCCATGCAGCGCGCCCTGGGGCAGGCAGGCGGGCACGAGATTCCCGGCCGCCTCTTCCTCAAGATGGACAGCCACCTGGCCGTGGCGGGCTCCATCAAGGCGCGCGGGGGCATTTACGAGGTGCTCAAGTTCGCCGAGGGCATCGCGCTTGGGGCGGGCCTCATCACGACGGGCGACGACTATGCGCGTCTGGCCGATCCCGACGCCTGCGAGCTTTTCTCCCGCTACACCGTGCAGGTGGGCTCTACGGGCAACTTGGGCATGTCCATCGGCCTCATGGGCGCCGCGCTGGGCCTGCGCGCCGTGGTGCACATGTCGGCCGACGCCAAGCAGTGGAAGAAGGACCTGCTGCGCGGCCGGGGCGTGGAGGTGCTGGAGTACGAGGGCGACTACTCGGCCGCCGTGCAAGCGGGCCGCGCCCGCTCCGACGCCGACCCCACGAGCCACTTCGTGGATGACGAGCGCTCGCGCGACCTCTTCGTGGGCTATGCGGTGGCGGCAGGACGCCTGCGCGACCAGCTTGAGGCGCAAGGCGTCGCGGTCGATGCGGCCCACCCGCTCATCACCTACATCCCTGCAGGTGTGGGCGGGGCGCCGGGCGGGGTGTCCTACGGTCTCAAGCGCCTCTTCGGCGATAGCGTCCACTGCTTCTTCTGCGAGCCGGCACAGTGCCCCTCGGTGCTGCTCGGCATCGCCACGCAGCGTTTCGAGCGGGCCTGCGTGCGCGACTACGGCCTGAGCGGCGCCACGGCGGCCGACGGCCTGGCCTGCGCGAGCCCCTCGGGCCTGGTGACGCGCCTCATGACCAACCTGCTCTCGGGCGAGTTCACCGTGGCCGACGCCGATCTCTTCGACTACCTGCGCATGCTCGACGCCAGCGAGGACGTGCGTATCGAGCCCTCGTCGTGCGCGGCCTTCGCAGGCCCGCAGCGCCTCCTGGCCGAGCCCGCCACGGCCGCCTACTGCGCCGAGCACGGCCTCACGCCCGAGGTCCTCGCGCAGGCCACCCACGTGGCCTGGGCCACCGGCGGCGCATTCGTGCCCGATTCCGCCTGGGAGGAGTACCTGGCCGAGGGACTCGAGTAGCGGGACGCGGCGGGGTCGACACCCAGCCCCCCCCTCGTCAACCGAAGAGCTTCCGGCGGCTCAATCCGCCTTCCTTCCCTCAAGTTCAAGGGAGGGGAGGCGGTATTCTTGGGGCAATTTGAACTCAGTATTGAACTTTTATCTGAGAGCGTGCATACTGCCCGCAGACAAATTGAACCCTTCGATGATGCGAGAAGGAGGCGAGAGATGGACGTTGAACTTTCTGAGGTAGACGGGGCGACCACATTTGCCCAGAGGCTGAAAACTGCGATGGCACAGCGTGGCGTGAAGCAGGTCGATTTGGTGAACGCCGCCGCTGCTCAAGGCGTCAAGCTGGGAAAGAGCCACGTCAGCCAGTATGTGTCCGGCAAGACGACCCCTCGCGCGGAAGTATTGAACTTTCTGGCCGAGGCCCTCGACGTGAACGCGGCCTGGCTGCGCGACGGTACGTCGGCTCTCGTCCCCTCCGACGTCGCCCCTCTCGCCCAGCCCTCCGTTCGCGCCTCCGCCCATCCCCACGGCGCGGGCCCCGCATCCATCCCTGCGCCCGCTTCTGCCCCTCGCCCTCAAACCGACGGCCCCGCCCGCCACTTCCAGGAAGGAACTCCCATGCGCCAGTTCAAGAAGTCCTCCAAGCTCGACCACGTGCTCTACGACGTCCGAGGCCCCGTGGTCGACGAGGCCAACCGCATGGAGCAGGCGGGCACGCACGTGCTCAAGCTCAACATCGGCAACCCCGCGCCCTTCGGCTTCCGCACGCCCGACGAGGTGGTGCAGGACATGGCAAGCCAGCTCAAGGACTGCGAGGGCTATTCGGACTCGCGCGGCCTGTTCGCGGCGCGCAAGGCCATCATGCAGTACGCCCAGATCAAGCACCTGCCCAACGTGGACATGGACACCATCTACACCGGCAACGGCGTCTCCGAGCTCATCCAGCTCGCCCTCAACGCCCTGCTCGACGACGGCGACGAGATCCTCATCCCCAGCCCCGACTACCCGCTGTGGACGGCGTGCGCCACGCTGGCCGGCGGCAAGGCCGTGCACTACGTGTGCGACGAGCAGGCCGATTGGTACCCCGATGTGGCCGACATGGAGTCGAAGGTGACCGACCGCACCAAGGCCCTCGTCATCATCAACCCCAACAACCCCACCGGCGCGGTCTATCCGCGCGAGGTGCTGGAGGAGATCGTGGAGGTGGCCCGCCGCCACCAGCTCATCATCTTCTCCGACGAGATCTACGACCGCCTGTGCATGGACGGTGTGGAGCACGTGTCCATCGCCTCCATGGCGCCCGACCTGCCCTGCGTCACGTTCTCGGGCCTCTCCAAGTCGCACATGATCGCGGGCTACCGCATCGGCTGGATGGTGCTATCGGGCAACAAGCACGCCATGCGCGACTACATCGAGGGCCTCAACATGCTCTCCAACATGCGCCTGTGCTCCAACGTGCCCGCGCAGTCGGTGGTGCAGACGGCCCTGGGTGGCCACCAGAGCGTGAACGACTACATCGTGCCGGGCGGTCGCGTGTACGAGCAGCGCAACTATATCTACAAGGCGCTCTGCGACATTCCCGGCATCACCTGCGTCAAGCCCAAGGCCGCCTTCTACATCTTCCCCAAGCTCGACCGCGAGCGCTTCAACATTACCAACGACGAGCAGTTCGCGCTCGACCTGCTGCACGACAAGAAGCTTCTCATCACCTGCGGCACCGGCTTCAACTGGCACGAGCCCGACCACTTCCGCATCGTCTACCTGCCCCGCATCGAGGTCCTCGAGGAGGCCGTCGACAAGCTTGCCGACTTCCTGAGCTACTACAGGCAGTAAGCCGGGCGCCCATCGAAGGCGGCGCGCGCGTCGAGGCCAGCGCACGAGCCATGCTTGACAGGCCCGCCGCTCGCTCAACCCTGCACGCCCCATGCCCCCACCGCGACGCCCGCCGGCTCGCGGTGGGGGTTTGCGTTTGTGCTTGCGGGCAAGCTCGCAGCGCGGGCGGCGAGCGAGGAGGGGCTCGTTGCCAAGAATGGCCGCGAGGTTTGCAGGGCCTTTTGCGGGAGTCGGCCACCTCCGTGTGCCTATCGATTGCGTTGAGACGCGTCTATGGCTCGCCGCCGCTCGAGCCTCGTGCCCTGTTTGCTGACGGTGAGAATGGCGGCCCCGCGCCTGTCAGTTCAATATGAACGCGCTGGTCGAATGATACAATCGCCCCCGAACAGGCGAGGTGAAAGGCGGTGGGCATGGCTGACGACAAGCAAGACATGGGTGCCGCGCTGAAGGACTGCGGCAACGGGATCTGGAAGGCACCGGGTGTGCGTATCATCGACCGCACGGGTCGCAAGTTGCTTCCCATCGGGCGCGACAGCTTCGTGGTGGCGGCGCAGGAATCTGTCGTTATCGACAAGACCATGCTGGCGGCCGACGTTATCGACTCTGGCTATCCCGTCATCCTGTTTTGTCGGCCTCGCCGTTTTGGCAAGACGCTCAACATGCGTATGCTTCAGGCGTTTTTCGAGCTCCCGAATGTCTCCGACCCCATGGCGTGCGACCGGGCCCCGCTGTTCGAGGACACGGAGGTATGGGAGGCCCGGGACGGCTTCTATCGCCAGTACCAGGGCATATATCCAACGGTCTACCTCAATCTCAACACAGCCAAGAAGCTGACCTGGGACGCTGCGAGCGGGGCCCTGCGCAACATCATGGTCATGGAGTATGCCCGCTTTGGGTATCTCACGGATTCGCCTGCGCTCAACGAGGCACAGCGGGCTTTATATGGGCGCATAGTGAGGGGAGAGGGGTCAGACGCCGACTTCGCCGACTCGCTTGAGGCGCTTTGCCGCATGCTGTACGTGCACCACGGCGAGCGGGTCGTCCTGCTTGTGGATGAGTACGACGCCCCCGTTATGGCAGGCTACACCAACGGGTACTACCGCGAGGTCGTCGACTTCCTCAAGGGATGGTTGACCGGTGCCCTCAAGGGCGGCGGAGACTTCCTGGCCTTCTCGTGCCTGACGGGCGTGCAGCGCATCTCGAAGGAGTCCATCTTCTCGGATTTGAACAACCTTGCGGTGTCCACGCCGCTTTCGAGTGAGTTTGATGAGAGGTACGGGTTCTCTCAGGAAGAAGTGGCGGCCCTGACCTCGTATCTGGGCTATGACCCGGCGCATATGGATGAGGCTCGGCTGTGGTACGACGGGTATCGCTTTGGCAACGAGGACATCTACAACCCGTGGAGCATCCTCAATTACCTGAAGGCAGGGTGCGCTCCCGATGTCTATTGGGGCAATACCTCGGGCAACTCCGTCATCGCCCAGCTCATGGGCGCAAGCGACGAAGACGCCATGCAAAAGGTATATGGCCTGTTTGAGTCCGACGGCTATGTCTCGGCCCCGATTGACCTGCGTGCCGTTTTCCCCGACGACTCGCGCCCGGTTGCCCCCGGCGCGCTGTGGTCGATGCTCTATCTCGCGGGCTATCTCACGACGCCCGATACCATGCTGCCCAACAACGTCACGATGCGCCGGCGCCTGCGCATTCCCAACAAGGAGATCGCTGCCGTCTATCGATCGGAGTTGATAGAGCGGTATGCGCGGGCGGTCGGCGGCGGTGACAGGCTCGGGGCGCTTCATGACGCGCTCGCCTCGGGCGACGCTGAGACGGTGCGCTCCCAGCTCGAGGTCATTTTGCGCGACGATACGAGCTGCTACGACATCACATCGGAGAATTCCGCCCATATGCTCATGCTGGGCCTATGCTTCGGCTTGGCCGGATATGCCGACCCGCGTTCGAACAAAGAGGCCGGCTACGGGCGTTTCGATATCCAGATTGAGCCCTCGGACACGGCGGTTGAGGCGTTCTCCTTCGTGAGGCCTGCCCGCCGCCCGCTCATCACCGTCGAGCTCAAATACCTGCCCAAGGGCGAGGCTTCTGGCGATGAGTCCGCGCTGGCCAGCCGGCTCGATGCCCTCGCTCACGAGGCACTCGCCCAAATCGCCCGCAATTCCTACGACGCTGGGCCTTTGCCGTCTGCGGCTTGCGGCCGGCTGCGCTGGGGCGTCGCCTTCTGTGGCCGTCGTGTGGCTGTAGCCTGCGAGTGGGCGCAGTAGGGTTGCGGGCAAGAAGGGATGCTGTTTGGGCAGACACGCGGGCAAGGACCCGGCCTTTCTCGGCTCAACCGCATGGGTTTTCCCGCGCCATGAAGGAGTCTCCGGAGCAAGCAAGCGGTCTTTCCGCGCTGCTCCCCAGGACCTTGGCCGCGCACATCCTGACCGAGCTGCCCTGCAAGCTTTTGCTCTGCGAGTTTTGTAAGAAAGAGGCATGCTAGAAATGATCGAGAAGAACGACATCGACACCTCGCTGGAGCTGGTCGAGTTCATCAGGCGCAGCCCCAGCATGTTCCATTCGGTGGCCACGGCGCGCGCCTACCTCGACGAGGCGGGTTTTGTGTGCCTGCGCGAGGGCGACGCCTGGCAGGTGGCGCCCGGCGGCAGCTACTACGCGGTGCGCAACAACTCCAGCCTCGTGGCCTTCAAGGTGGGCGCTAATCTTGCGGACTACCATTTCCAGATAGCCGCCGCCCACACCGACTCGCCCACGTTCAAGCTCAAGTCCGTCCCCGAGCTTGAGGGCCCGGTCGACTACCTGCGCCTCAACGTGGAGGTGTACGGCGGCCCCATCGACTCCACCTGGCTCGACCGGCCCCTGGGCCTGGCGGGGCGCGTCTTCGTGCAGACGCCCGCGGGCATCGAGAGCCGCCTGGTGCACATCGACGAGGACGTGCTCCTCATCCCCAACATGTGCATCCACTTCGACCGCTCCGTCAACGACGGCAAGGCCTTCAACCGCCAGGTGGACCTGTGCCCCCTCATGAGCGCCGGCAGCCTTGAGCGTGGGGCGCTCGACGAGATGCTCGCCCAGCGCCTGGGCTGCGCCGCCGAGGACATCCTCGGCCGCGACCTCTTCCTCGTGAACCGCCAGCAGGGATGCGTCTGGGGCTTCGACAAGGAGTTCGTGTCGAGCCCCAAGCTCGACGACCTGCAGTGCGCCTTCGTGGCGCTCAAGGGCCTGCTCGCCGCGCAGGCCAACGACGCTTGCGTGAGCGTGGTGGCGCTCTTCGACAACGAGGAGGTGGGCTCCAACACCAAGCAGGGCGCGATGTCCACCTTCCTGCACGACGTGCTCGTGCGCGTGAACGCCGCCCTGGGGCGCACCGAGCAGGACTATCTGCGCGCCGTGGCCAAGTCGTTCCTCGTGAGCTGCGACAACGCCCACGCGGTGCACCCCAACATCCCCGGCAAGACCGACGACTGCAACCGCGCCAAGCTCAACGGCGGCCCCGTCATCAAGGAGGCCGCGAACCAGAAGTACACCACCGATGCCTTCAGCCGCGCCGTGTTCACACGCCTGTGCCGCCAGGCGGGCGTGCCGGTGCAGACCTTCGCCAACCGCAGCGACGTGGTGGGCGGCTCCACCCTGGGCAACCTCTCGAACACCCAGGTGAGCGTGCATGCCGTGGACATCGGCATGCCCCAGCTAGCCATGCACTCAAGCTATGAGACGGGCGGCGTGCGCGACACCGCCTACGGCATTGCGGCCCTCAAGGCCTTCTTCGAGGCCGACATCGCCATCGACGGCGCCGACTCGGCAAGCTGGTAGAGGGAGCTGGGCGCGAGGCGAGTGGCGAGGGCGCGGCGATCGAGCGGAAGGCAGGCGGGCGGGCGCGAGGCGAGGGATCGCGCCGAGGGCGCGGGACCCGGGCCGGGCACGAGGGCGCGACGCCGACTGGCGGGCCGGGCACGAGGGCGCGACGCTGACGGGCGGGCCGGGCACTGGGGCGCGGTGCCCGGGGCCGGAAGGCGGCCGGGCACGCGTCCGGGCGCGTGCGGGGGTGGGTGGAGTGCCCGCCGACGTAGCCCTGCCGCGAGCACGCTGACAGGGACACCCGGGTGAGGGAAGAGGACGCGTGTGCCTCTCTCGCCCGGGCGTTTTTGTTGGTTTGCCGCAAAAGTCGCCATTGGGTGACAAATAGTTTGCCGCTGGTAAAATTCTCTCAAATCAGTCGAGGCTGACTTGAGGAGGTTGCCATGACGCAGATAGAGACGCGCGACGAAGCCAATGCGGCCGCGATGCCGGGCGGGGAGGCTTGCGCTGCCGCCGAGGGCGGCAAGAAGAAGCCGGCCATCCTGCACATCCCCGTGGTGCGTCACCTGCTCGTGGTGCTCGGCTTCGTCTTCACCGCGCTGGGTGCCGTCGGCGTGGTGCTGCCCATCCTGCCCACGACGCCCTTCCTGCTGCTGGCCGCCGCCTGCTTCGCCAATGGCTCGGAGCGCTTCCATCGCTGGTTCTGCTCCACGAAGCTCTACCGCAACCACCTGGAGGAATTCATCCAGACGCGCAGCATGCCCATGAAGACCAAGCTGTGCATCTGCGTCCCGGTGTCGGTGCTGCTTATCGCCATCGGGGTGGCAACGCCCATCCTGCCCATGCGCATCTGCCTGGCTGTTCTTATCGCCGTGAAGTGGTGGTTCTTCCTCTTCTGGATCAAGACTGCTCCCGCCGAAGGGGAGGAGTAGAGCGGCCCAGCCGGCGTGAAACCAGCAAGGCCGCCCGGGTGACTGCATGTGAGGGCCGCAGGTCGCGTAGGACGCCGGCCGTGCCGCACCTTTTGCGCGAGCCGCGTTGCCTGCACTACTCGCGCAACTTGCGCAGGTCGCGCGGGCTACGGTCGCCCGCACCGCTTGCGTGGTTCGTACGGCCCACGACAATCACGCAACTCGTGCAGCCCGCGTTACATGCGCCCTGCGGTCAGCCTGTACCGTTTGCGCAACTCGCGTAGGTCGTGCCGTCCGTGCTAAAGCCCCAGCTTCTCCGTAAAGTCCGCGAGCGCGGCGGGGATGTCGATGACCTGGGGGCACACGGCGGTGCAGGCGCCGCAGCCCAGGCAGGCGTCCGGTCGCTTGTCCTCGGGCAGCGCCTGAACCGCCATCTTCGGCAAGAAGCCGCCGCCGGTGAAGACGTACTCGTTGTAGTGCGCCAGCAGCGTGGGGATGTCGAGGCCCTGCGGGCAGTGGTCGGTGCAGTAGCGGCAGGCCGTGCAGGGCACCGACGTCTTCGCCACCATGTCGGCCGCGAGGGCCAGCACCTCGCGCTGCTCCTCGGCGCTCAGGGGTTCGTCACTCTCGAAGGTGGCGATGTTGGCCTTGAGCTGCTCGAAGTTCGACATGCCCGAGAGCGTCACCACGATGTTGGGCAGGCCCTGGATGAAGCGAAACGCCATGCCCACGGCGCTCTCCTGCGGGCGCAGGGCGCACAGGCGCGCAGCCTCCTCGGGCGCGAGGTTGGCGAGGCGGCCGCCGCGCAGGGGCTCCATCACCCAGGCGGGGATGCCGTGGCGCTCGAGCAGCTCAAGCTTGCCGCGGGCATCCTGGAACTCCCAGTCCAGGTAGTTGAGCTGGATCTGGCAGAACTCCATACCGTCGCCGTACGCGTCCAGGAAGCGCTCCATCACCTCCACCGAGCCGTGCGCCGAGAAGCCCAAATGACGGATGCGCCCGGCCTTCTTCTGCTCGAGCAGGTACTCATAGGTGCCGAAGGAGCGGTCGAGGTAGGCGTCGATGTTGAGCTCGCACACGTTGTGGATGAGGTAGAAGTCGAAGTAGTCCACCTGGCACTTCTCGAGCTGCCGCTCAAATATCTCCTCAACCTTGCCCATGTTGGCCAGGTCGTAGCCGGGGAACTTGTCGGCTAGGTAGAAAGTCTCGCGCGGGTAGGCCTTGAGCACGCGGCCCATCACGAACTCGGACTGCCCGCTGTGGTAGCCCCAGGCGGTGTCGAAGTAGTTCACGCCCCGCTCCATGGCGTAGGCCACCATGTCGGCCACCTGCGCCTCGTCTATCTGGCCCTCCGAACCCTGCACGAGCGGCAGGCGCATCGCGCCAAAGCCCAGCTGTGGCAGTGCAATCCCCTGAAACGTGCGTGTCACCATGGCGGCGTCCCCTTCTCTCCTTGCGGGCCATCCGTGCTCGGCTCGCATCCCTGGGGCAATTGTGACACCCGAAGCTCGCTTCAAGTCAAAGGAGGCCGGCCGGTGGGCAATCAGGACAGGCAAATCACACGGGACGCGGGTTGGGGCAGGGGCCCTGCGGCCGCGAATAGACTTACGGGTTCCCGCTGAAGATCGCGGCTCGCTGTGAGCGCGGACAAAAGCCACGGGGCGCTCGCCGCAGACGGCCATGGGCGCCGCGCGGCCTTCCAGTCTACATGCCGTGTGAGAACGCCATTCGGGTGCGGTACGCCCCAATTGTCAGGGTTGGCTGGTTCGATTCGAGCCGACAACCCAAAAAGTTGGATGAGATTGTCCGATTGCATGCAGAAAACGTGGCCCGTCAGAGACGGCCGAAATCAATCATGTCATCTACCAGTCATTTCTCTACAGACTCAAATCAGCAGCAAGATTTTCTGCATGCAATATGGCGATCTCATCCATGTTTGAGGGGGATCGAAGAGTTCGCATGGAGCATGAGAGTCGAGCGTAATCCTAGGGTCGGCCTTGCGGGCGGGCGGTCGTCCCAGGGCCGTGTTTGTCGGTGATGCGGGCGTGCGCGTATCACCGACGGTCCTTCCCACGGTTTCCGATTGAGGCCAAGCGGTCTGCTGATGGCAATTGGATGCCGCAACTCGCTGGCTCTTGTCGTCAAAGAGGGCGACACCGCGTTTGGCTCGCGAGAGGGCCTGTTTTTCACATTGCGCACCGTCCCCGTTTGCCCTTACAGCCCGCTCTGCTCGGAGGTGTCGCGCTGGGCCAGGGCGATCTCGAGGTTGCCGTTGCGGCAGCGCAGCTCGTCGATGAACTCCTTCTCGCTGGCCTGGGGCAGCAGGGTCACCTCATAGGTGAGCTTGAAGAGGCTGCCCATGTTGCAGGTCTTCACGCTGGTCTGCTTGAACGCCGAGGTGTAGCGCGGGAACACCTCGTCGAACACGCCGATGTAGTTGAGGTCCTCGGGCACGGTGATGCGCAGCGTGCGGTCGAGGTCGCTGGCGCTGCTCGCGCCCAGGCCCGCCAGCTGGTAGACGATCATGGCGGCGCCCAGCACCACGGTGAACAGCGCCGCATAGCCCGGGTAGCCCATGCCCACCACCAGGCCCGCCGCCATGGCGAGGAAGAGCGTGCCGATCTCCTTAGCGCTGCCCGCCACCGAGCGGAAACGCACGAGGCTGAAGGCGCCCATCACGGCGATGCCCGCGCCGATGTTGCCGTTCACCATGAGGATGACCACGCACACGATGGCCGGCAGCAGCGCCAGCGTCACCACAAAGCTCCGGCTATACGAGCTGCGGAACATGTACACGAAGGCCAGCGCGAGTCCTATCACGAGCGCCACGGCGATGCTGATGAGAAACGCCGCCGGCGTGAGGGTGCTTGCGGTGTTCGAGAGGATGTCGGAGAAAAGCGTGTCAAGCATGATGGCTCCTTAGGGGAAGGGGTCGGTTGGGGTGTGGGTTTGGTTGACGGTGCCGTGCGGGAGCCGGGCGTTGGGCGTTCGCGGCCGAGGTGGGTTTGCCGTGCGTTGCGCCGCGATGCGAACGTTCCGTTGGACCAGGCTTAGCTTTGGCTGGCCCTGCCGAATCGCCGCCGGAGGCATCCTTGTCAGCTAGGACATAGCACGTCCGGCCCGGGCGCTCGTCTCATTGCCGTGGCCGGGCTGCTGCAGCCGAGCGACGTTACCGTTCGGGCCGCAGTCGTCGCGGTGTCCGTCGCATTGCCGCAGCCGAGCTGGTACCTGCCGCGCGCCCTCGCCGCCTAGGCCGCAGGCGTGGCCGCCGTCACCGTGTCGGCTGGCCCGGGGTTTGCCGGCGCGCGCCCCGCCGTCGGCGTCGCCGCGCTTCTTGCCTGCTCGCAGATACGCCCGTAGGCGCGGCCGTACTTGGAGAACGTGCCGGGGTAGAGCTGGAACTCCGAGAGCATCTTCGTGGCCCACAGCGGGTAGGCACCGCCGGCCTTCACCTCCATGAGCACGCGGCCCTCGGGCAGCAGGGCCTCGCCGCCGATGCCGGCCGCCAGGCTCACGTCGTGGTCGCGCCACAGGACGTTGTCGTCGAACGTGATGCGGAACTCGCGGTCGTCGGTGGCGAAGAACGCCTCGCGCTCGTAGGAGAGGAACACCGCCGGCTCCAGGTTGGCGTAGCGCTCAAGCAGGAAGTCTATCTCGCGCACCACCTGGCTGTCGGGCAGGCGCACCCCGCCGAGCAGGTAGTCGCGGGCAGCTTGCTGCGTGGTGGCCACGCGGCGCTTGTACACGGTGGACTTGTACTTCTTCTTTATCTCGATGAAGGCGGGGGAGTCTGCTGTGGCCACGCCGTAGCTGCGCACGCGGAGCTTCTCCTTGTAGAGCGGGTGCTCCAAGGAACGGCGAATGAGCAGGTGGTCGGGGGTGTCGAGGTAGACGTTGCACAGCGTTGAGCGGCCGTGCTCGTCGGGGCGCATGCGCTCGAGCATCGCCTCCTTGAGCCTGGGCAAGTCGTCGCGGCTGACGAGGTACTTCACCTCGCGGCGCTTGAACACGAGTTGGTATGCCATGGTCGCCTCCCTGTCTGCGGTCGGTGCGTGTGAACAGCAGGCAGGATAGGCGCGGCGGTTTAAAGGCAAATGAAAGCGGCTTTGCAAAGCCTTTACACAGCCTTGGCAAACATTTTATTCAGATGGCTGAAGGCGAGATGAAGGGCGCTCGCTGTCGGGATCGCCCGCCCGCTACCCCGATGTCCGCCCGCTTGCCTCGTCGCTTGCGCTGCGGCCGGCACAGCGGGCGATGGTCTGCAGCATCAGACGGGTGTCGAGTGGCTTGGCGAGGTGCTCGTCCATGCCGGCCTTGCGGGCGGCGATGCGGTCCTCGGCGAAGGCGCTCGCGGTCATGGCGACGATGGGGACACGCGAGGCGTCGTCCCTGCTCATCTGGCGAATCTTGCGCGTGGCGTCGTAGCCGTTCATGTGGGGCATCATCACGTCCATGAGGATGACGTCGATGCCGCCCGGCTCGCTTGTCGCGAAGGCCTCTACGGCCTGCCGCCCGTCGCGGGCTTCGATGACGTGCGCGCCTTCCTCTTCGAGCAGGAAGCGGGCGATGTCCATGTTGAGCTCGTTGTCCTCGGCCACCAGGATGGTGAGGCCTGCGATGGACGCGTCCTGCGACTGCTCTTGCGCGGCCTTTTCCTGCGCCTGCTCGCTGCCCACCTCAAACGGGACGATCACGTCGAAGGTGGTGCCGACCCCCTTCTCGCTCTCCACGGTGATGGTGCCGCCCATCTTGTCGACGATGCTCTTCGTTATCGCCATCCCCAGGCCGGTGCCGCCGTATTCGGAGCGCGAGTTCTCGTCCTCCTGGGTGAAGGGGTCGAACACGTGCTCCAGGAACTCCTGCGACATCCCGACGCCGGTGTCGCGGCACTTGAACTCGATGAGCGACGTGTCGCCCTCTTGGGAGACCTCGCGGCAGGTGACGTATATCTTGCCGTTTGGCTTGTTGTACTTGATGGCGTTGCTCAGGATGTTCGTCATGACGCGCTTGAAGTGCACGGGGCTGCCCACGAGGGCGTGGCGAGGCGCCTTGCAATTTTCTTGCACCAGCTCGATGCCTTGCTCCTCGACCTGCCGCACAATGATGTTGTAGACGTTCCTCGAGATTTCGGCCAGGTCGAACGGCACGTGCTCGAGCACGACTTTGCCCGACTCGAGCTTGTTCATGTCGAGCACCTCGTTGATGAGTTCCAGCAGGATCTGCGCCGCCTCGCCGATCTTGCGGCGGCAGTCGTCGCGTCGGGCGAGGTCGTTGCCGCAGCGCTGGGCGATGTCGAGCATGCCGATGATGCCGTTGAGCGGGGTGCGGATGTCGTGGCTCATGCGTAGCAGGAAGTCGGTCTTGGCGCGGTTGGCACGCTCGGCCTCTTGCTTCGCGGCGATGAGTTTTTGCTGGTAGGCCTCCTCGCGCTCGCGATGCCTGCGCTCCTGCTCCACGTGCTCCTCGATGATGCCGTCGATGAACTGGAAGGCCGCGATGACGTTGCCGTCCTCGTCCATCTTCGCTACGAGGAACTGGTAGTTGTGCATCACGCCGCCGTCCAGGCTGCGATACGCGCCCGTGTACTCCGTCTGGTTCCCCACGAGCACCTGGCGCAGGTTCTCCACGCTCAGCTGCACGCGCAGGCGCTCCCTGTCCTCGGGGTGTACGCGGTTGTCGATCCAGTACCCCAGCACGCTTTCGAAGGGGAACACCTTGCCTTTGAGCGAGGTGACTGCGTCCATGTCGTAGTCGTCGGCGACCCTGAGCACCTTGGCGGTGCCGTCGTTTATGTTGGCGAGGTAGACATTGCGGTAGTTGCGCGAGAGGATCTGGAAGACGGCAAGCTGTTCCTCGAGCTCTTCCTCGCGGGTATGTGCCGACTTCTCCATGGTGATACGTCCTGACTTTCGCGGCTACCGGGCATGGGGGCGCGAGCCCCTGGGGCGATTCTAACGCATGCGGCGTTTCGTGTGTGTGAGGTGAAGGGGCCAGCCCGGCAGCCTGAGGTTGATAACTTATTAAACCACTTGTCAAACTACTCTGCAACTTGTAAACTTGCTTATAAGTTCTTGTTCGAGGTGAGGTGCGCGATGGTGGATTATGCAAACATGTCCGACGAGGGCTTTGCCCGGCTCGTCGCCTCCATGCGACTTGCGCGGACGGACAGGGCGACGTGCGAGGTCAAGACGGCGCGCGCCGAGCTGCCGCGTGACATCGGGACGACGATCTCGGCGTTTGCCAACGGGTCGGGCGGGTTAATCGTCTGCGGGCTTAGCGAGAAAGACGGTTTCGAGCCAACTCCCGGGTTTGATGCCGCGCGAATTCAAGACATGCTTGCGGATTGGTGCGGCCAGCGCATGACGCCCCCTGTCCGGGCGATAATCGAGGCCAGGCAGTTCGAGGGGCACTCCGTTGTGACGGCGTATATCCCCGAGATGCGCCCCAAAGACAAGCCTTGCTATGTGACGGCGCAGGGAAGATACACGGGTTCCTACATACGCATGGCAGACGGGGACTGCCGCCTGTCGGCCTACGAGGTCGACCGTTTTATGGACGAGCATGCCCAGCCGCGCCACGACATGAGAATCGTGGAGGGCGCAAGCCGGGCAGACCTTGACGAGGGGCTTGTGGCCGGCATGCTTTTGCGGGAGAGGAGCGTGCATCCGCGCAACTTCGCCCAGCTTGATGACGAGACCGCCCTCGTCAAGCTGCATGTGCTTGCGCGTGATGAGGCCGGCGTCCTGCGCCCCACAAGAGCGGGCCTCGTGGCCCTCGGCACCTACCCCCAGGAGTTTTTCCCACGCCTGTGCGTTGCGTTCACGCGATATCCGGGTGTCACAAAGTCCCAGGTTACGAGCGATGGGCGTCGGTTTTTGGATATGGCTACATGCGTCGGGCCGATACCCGTCATGCTTCAGGACGCGCTTGCCGTCGTGGGGCGCAACATGCGAACCGGTGCGCGTATCGAGGGCGCGCTTCGCACCGACGTGCCCGACTATCCCATCGTGGCCGTGCGCGAGGCGGTGGTGAACGCGCTCATGCACCGCGATTACTCCGATGAGGCGCTCGGCACCCCTGTGGCCATAGACATGTACGACGACAGGCTTGAGGTGAGAAATCCCGGCGGGTTGTATGGATGTGTGACGCTTCGCTCGCTTGAAGAGGCCCCTATCGCCTCCGCGCGCAATCAGTTCCTTGCGTCGATGCTCGAGAACACGCCGTCGCAAGGGGGCGGGTTCGTCGCCGAGAACCGGGGGACGGGCTATCAGAGCATTTGCTTGGCGTTGCGATCCGCGGGAATGCCTGCGCCCGAGCCGCATGATTCCCCCGCAGCGTTCTCGCTTATCATGAGGAGCCGGTTTGATGGGGGCCGGGGGAGTGCGACCCTTCGCTCGCCCGGGCCGCGAGACATGCCGCGTGAGGAGGACATCGCCTGTGCTCGCAGCTTTGTGCGCCAAGGGTCTGCGACGGTGAACCTCGACAACTTTATCGTGGAAGTCATCGCGATGCGGGGCACGGCGAGCATGGCCGAGCTCATGGAGGAGTCCGGGCGCTCGCGCCCCACGGTGCTCAAGGCAATTCAAGGCCTTATCTCCCGCGGCATCGTGCGCCCTACCCAAAAGAAGAACAGCCCAAGGCAGAGATACGGTTTGGCGTAGGGAGGGGTTCGCAATGGATAGCCGGTTGCATCGACCGCAGGCCTTCCTTCGCTGCCGGCGGCGGGGTCCGCGTTTGCAAGAATTGCGGCGTCGTCGGGCGTATGCTTCTGCCCCGCCGGCAGCGGGACCCGCGGCTGCAAGAATTGCAGCATTGCCGAGCGCGCTTCTGCCCCTGCTGGCGGCGGGACCCGCGCTTTTACCGTCCGGCACGTCGCCGATGCCCTCTTCTGCCTCTGCCAGCTGCGGCCTCGGCGTCTCGGGGGTCGGCTGGGCATCATGCCCCGCGTGAGCACCCGCGCGCTCGGGGCTAACAGAAGCACCCGGCCGGATGAGGCATTGGCCGGGCGGTGCCCCCGCGCGTTCGGGGCTAACGGGTTCTATCAAACGATTTGGTTTCTTGGGATGGGCACGGCTTGCCCTTGCGACTCAAAAGGGCTATCAATGCATCCGTCTGATTGCGGTCTTTACGCTTTAGTGCGCCCCTTTCTCAGGCCGCAGCTTGCCCGCCTATCGTAGAAAGGCCTTGTCATGCGTTCAAACGACATCTCTCGCCGCTCGTTCGTCTCCCTTGCAGGGGTGGCTGCCGGCGTCACGCTCGCAAGCGTCTCGCTTCCTCTTCTCTCCGGCCGGACGCGCGGTCTGGCACAGGCCGATGAGGCCGCCCAGGGTGAGCGCATCGTCATCCTGCACACCAACGATGTGCACTGCGCCTTCACCAACGCCGACACCGACCTGGGTTATGCCGCTTTCGTGGACTATGCCACCCAGCAGCGCGAGACGTACGGGCAGGACCTCGTGGCCGTTGTCGACGCCGGCGACAACTTCCAGGGTGCGCCTGCGGCCACCGCTACGCAGGGGCAGGCCCCGGCCCAGGTCATCGCGGGCTGCGGCTACGACGTTATGACCTGCGGCAACCACGAGTTCGACTATGGTTTCGACCGTTTCCTGGAGCTTTACGAGGGGCAGGGCGTGCCCTATGTCTGCTGCAACCTGCTCAACGCCGATGGTACGAGGGTCTTCGACGCCTACCGCGTGCTGGAGTTCCCTACCTCGGCGGGCACCGTGCGCATCGCCTTCGTGGGCGTGCTCACGCCCATCACACCCAAGTGGGCTCCCTTCAACAACTTCAAGGACGAGAACGGCGCCGACAAGTACACCTTCTGCGGCGACGAGAGCGGCCAGCTGCTGTATGACGCGGTGCAGGCGGCTGTGGACGAGGCGCGTGGCGAGGGCAGCGCCGACTACGTGGTGCTGCTCGCCCACCTGGGCCAGAAGGGCATTGATGAGCAGTGGCGAAGCGACACCGTTGTGGCCAACACGACCGGCGTCGACATCGTGATTGACGGCCACAGCCACGAGCAGTACGTGCAGACCGCTCCCAACAAGGACGGCGAGCTCGTCGTTATCACCCAGACGGGCACCAAGTTCCAGAGCTTCGGGCGCATCGAGATAGACCCCGCCCAGGGCACGGCCACCGCGTCGCTCGACGCCTCGGGCATCGACGCGTCCCTCATCACGCAGGCATCCGGCCAAGATGAGGCCGTCGCCGAGCTCGTCGAGCAGGTAGAGGGCGAGGCGCAGGACAAGATCAACGCCGTGGTGGGTACCACCGAGGTGTTCTTGCGCGCATGCGAGGACGACGGGCAGACGTGGGCCGCGCGCCTGCACGAGACCAACCTGGGCGACCTGTATGCCGACGCCTTGCTGCAGGCCGTGGCGGACCACGGCATGACGTGCGACCTGGCCGTGGCGAACTCGGGCTCGATGCGCGCCAACCTCGAGCCCGGCGACGTGACCTACGGCGGCCTCATCGCGCTCAACCCCTTTGCCAACCAGCTCGTCTGCCTCGAGGTGTCCGGACAGCACATTCTCGACATGCTCGAGGTGGGCGTGATGAGCCTGCCCGACCCCAGCCTGGCCTTCCTGCAGGTGTGCCAGGGCGTGAGCTACGCGGTCCGCGCCGACATCCCCACGCCCGTCGTGCTCACCGAGGATGGCAGCAAGGTGGACAAGATAGAGGGTGAGCGCCGCGTGACGAAGGCCCAGATCGCAGGGCAGGACATCGACCCGAAGGCGTCCTATGTCATCGCGGCCAACAACTTCGTCCTGCTGAACGGCGGCTATTGCATGCCCATTCCCGAGAACGCCTCCGACGCGAGCCTGGTGTGCAACGACATGGACGCCATGCTCTCCTACATCACCGACACGCTCGGCGGCACTGTGGGGCAGGAGTACGCCGACGAGGCCGGCCAGGGCCGCATAGAGATGCTGGGCTAGGCGGGACTCACCGGGCGTGGCGGCAGGACCGCTCCGCCGCCGCGCCCGGCATGCGACGAAACCCCTGGTTAGTTCAGGCGAAGTTAAGAAATTCTGGGGAGCTTCGCGCCGGGGCGGCATATGGGCTGGTACGCGGGGTACCGTGCAGATATTGTGCCCCGCGTCCGCATGTCGCGAGGCGCCCTGTCCGCGCCCGACGGGAAGGAACCGCCGCCCATGCTCAGCAGATTCAGTGTCAGGAAACCTTACATCATCGTGGTGGCGGTGATCGTCGCCCTCATCCTGGGCGGCGTGTCGCTCACCAAGATGAAGACCGACCTCTACCCCGAGATGGACCTGCCCTACCTGGGCGTCATCACCACCGACGCAGGTGCCAGCGCCGAGGAGGTGGAGAGCGAGGTGACCGACGTCCTGGAGGGCACCCTCTCCACGGTGAGCGGCGTGGCCAACGTCACCTCCACGAGCGCCGACAACTACTCGGCCATCTTCCTGGAGTTCGAGGACGGCACCGACATGGACTCGGCGCTGGTGAAGGTGTCCTCGGCCGTCAACGAGGTGGCCTCCCAGCTGCCCGACGGCGCCGGCACCCCCAACTACATGGAGATCGGCACCGACATGATGGCCACGCTCTACCTGGGCGCGACCGACGACGAGAAGGACATCTACGAGCTCACCGAGTTCGTGCAGGACAAGGTGGTCCCCGAGCTGGAGCGCATCGACGGCGTGGCCGACGTGTCGGTGGCCGGCGCCGTGGAGCAGTCGGTGGAGGTGCGCCTCGACCAGGACAAGATCGACGCCGTCAACGACAAGCTTGCCGCCAAGGTGGACGAGGGCCTGGCCAGCGCCAAGCAACAGCTCGACGACGCCCAAGCGGCCATCGACCAGGCCCAGTCCGAGCTCGACGCCCAGAAGGCCCAGCTCGACCAGACCACCGGCGGCCGCGACAACGCTCCCGACTCCTACGCCCAGATCGACGCCGCCCAGACTCAGATCGACGATCAGAGCAGCCAGCTCGCCTCCTCGCGCGAGGAGTTCGACACCCAGCGCGACGCGGCGCTTGCCCAGGCCAACATCGACTCCCTCGTGAGCAAGACCACGCTGGCGCAGGTCATCACCGCCCAGAACTTCGCCATGCCCGCCGGCTACATCGACGACGCCGACGACGGCCAGTGGCTCGTGCGCGTGGGCGAGGGCTTCACCTCGGTGGACGACCTCTCCAACCTGGTGCTCGCCGACATCGACGGCGTGGGCCAGGTCAAGCTCTCCGACGTGGCCGCGGTCACGCTCATCGACAACGCGGCCGACTCCTACATGCGCATCAACGACGGCAAGGGCATCCTGCTGAGCGTGTACAAGAACTCCACCGCCTCCACGAGCGAGGTGTCCAAGGCCGTGGCCAGCCGCGTGGCCGAGCTTGAGGAGGACTATTCCAGTCTGTCGCTCGACGTCCTCTTCGACCAGGGCTCCTACATCGAGCTCTACATCGGCAACATCCTGCAGTCGCTGCTCATGGGCGCGCTGCTCGCCGTGGTGGTGCTGGCCCTCTTCCTGAAGTCGGTGCGCCCCACGATCGTCGTGGCCTTCTCCATCCCGTTCTCGGTGCTGTGCGCGCTCATCTTCATGTACTTCTCGGGCCTCACGCTCAACGTGCTCACCCTGGGCGGCATCGCGCTGGCCATCGGCATGCTCGTGGACAACTCCATCATCGTGCTCGAGAACATCTACCGCCTGCGCATGCGCGGTGTGCCGCCGGCCCGCGCGGCCGTGCAGGGCGCCAAGCAGATCACGGGTGCCGTGGTGGCCTCCACGCTCACCACCGTGTGCGTCTTCCTGCCGGCCATCTTCACGACGGGCCTGGTGAGCCAGCTGCTCGTGCCCTTCGCGCTCACCATCGCCTACGTGCTTGCGGCCTCGCTCGTGGTGGCCCTCACGCTCGTGCCCACGCTGTGCACCTGCATGTTCAAGAACGTCAAGCCCACCCGCGAGGGCTGGTTCGAGCGCCTGCGCGACAGCTACGGCCGCTCGCTTGAGTTCTTCCTGCGCCACAAGGCACTGCCGATCCTGGTGGCCCTGGGCCTGCTGGCCTTCTCGGTGGTGGGCGTGTTCTCCATGGGCGTGAACCTCATGCCCTCCATGACGAGCAAGACCATCGCCTCCACGGTCACCATGCCCGACGGCATCGAGAAGGACGACGCCATCGAGCGCGCCGACCAGGTGGTGGACGCCATCCTGTCGGTGGACGGGGTGGAGCTCGTGGGCGCCATCGACGGCAACTCCACGCTGTCCATCCTCTCCAGCGCGGCGGGCTCGGCCGGCAGCGACTCGTCGTTCAACCACTTCACGGTGTACGTGCAGCTCGACGACACGGTGACTACCGAGTCCCAGGTTCAGAGCGTGGTGGAGAAGATCGAGAAGGCCACGCGCAAGATCGACGCCGAGGTGGTGACGAGCGCCTCCTCGTCCTCCTCCATGAGCTCGATGATGGGCAGCGGGCTTGAGATCACCCTCAAGGGCCCCGACCAGGAGACCCTGCTCGCCATGAGCGAGGACGTCATGGACATCGTGGGCCAGATCGACGGCTACGAGAACATCTCCAACGGCATGGAAGACGCCGCCGACGAGCTGCAGCTCGATATCGACCGCGACAAGCTTGCCGCAAAGGGCGTCACGGTGGCCCAGCTCTACTCCGCGCTCTCCTCGCAGATCTCCACCACGGCCGACTCGGCCACCATCACCGTGGACGACTCCAGCGTGAAGGTGACGGTCGTGGACGAGACCGACCCGGTGACCAAGGAGAACCTGCTCTCGCGCGAGCTCACGGTGGGCGACACCACCTTCAAGCTCTCCGACGTGGCCACGCTCCAGACCACGAAAGCCTCCACCACCATCAAGCACGAGAACTCCGAGCGCACCATGACGGTGACGGCCGACGTCAAGGACGGCGAGAACAACGCCCTGCTGTCGCGCGACCTGCAGGAGAAGCTCGACGACTACAAGGTGCCCAGCGGCTGCACCCTCACCTTCTCCGGCGAGCTGGACAACATCACCACGATGCTCCAGCAGATGGGCCTCATGGCGCTTCTGGGCTTCGTGCTCATCTACCTCGTGATGGTGGCCCAGTTCCAGAGCCTGCTGTCGCCCTTCATCGTCATCCTCACGGTGCCGCTGGCCTTCACGGGCGGCTTCCTCGCCCTGCTCATCGCCGGCGAGCAGCTCGACATCATGGGCCTCATGGGCTTCCTCGTGCTCATGGGCACCGTCGTGAACAACGGCATCGTCTTCGTGGACTACGTGAACCAGCTGCGCCGCGGCGGTCTTGAGAAGCGCGACGCCCTCGTGGCCACCGGCGTCACGCGTATGCGCCCCATCCTCATGACGGCCCTCACCACGATCCTCTCGATGCTGCCCCTCGTGCTCAGCCAGGACGTGGGCGGCGCGATGGAGCGCGGCATGGCGCTCGTCGTGGTGGGCGGCATGCTCTATGCCACCTTCATGACGCTCTACATCGTGCCCATCATGTACGACCTGCTCTATCACCGCGTGCCCAACGAGGTGGACCTGGGCGACGAGTCTATCGACGAGGACCCCGGCGACGCCGCCGCCTACCTGGAGGAGCTTGCCGCCAAGCGCGCCCGCGAGGCCGCCGTGCAGCAGTCTGGCGTGCAGGTGAGCGTTGCCGCCCCCGAGGTGGGTGGAGCGACCGGCCCCGCCGCTGCCCTGCCGCCCACGGAGTAGGGAAGCAAGCTAGCGAGCACTGAGAAAGCGCCCTTCTGTCTGCGAATGAGCTGGCAGAGGGGCGCTTTTGTGTGCGGGGGATGTGGGGGATAAGATGCTGTGCGGGGAAGCGCCGCTGGCTGCTGAGGCGAGTCCCGCCTTCCTATTCGTACAGCGCGAGCGCCTTGTGCGCAGGAAGGTTCGCGCTGGCCGCGAGGCCGGCGAGCGTGTCGCCCTCGCACATGCGCTGGTCGGCTATGCGCGTGCAGCTGTCGAGGATGTGGAAGACGCGCCGGGCACGTGCCTCGTTGGAGTAGACGTTCCACCAGCTGCGTGCCAGGGCGGCCTCGCGCATGCGCACGAAGCCCATCACGTCCTCAAGCGGGTAGCCCAGCAGAAAGCCCACCTCGTGGGGGAAGCGGTCGGTGCCGTCGGGGTTGCGGGGGCATCGGTCGAAGCTGAGCACGCGCTTCTGGAACCGGTTGACGCACGACTCGGCGTCGCCCACCTCATAGCCCTCAATCTCGAGCATCGTGGCCTGCGGGTCGCGCCCGATGAAGGCCTCCATGAGGGCGGGTCGCCAAACGAACAGCATTGTGCTGCCGTGCCGATGCGCCAGGGCCCGCACATGTACGTCCGCCTCGCGAAGGCCTTCGTCGGCCTGCATGCAAGCGCGTTCGATCTGCTCGCGGCTGGCCTGCGCCATGAGGGGTTTGCCGCATGCGGTTCTTCCTACCTGGTGAAACTGCATGACATTGAACATACCGGCAGGTTTTACGCCCATGAGGACCGGTGCGCACTGCCGCACGATGCCCTGCTCAAGCAGCCCCTCGACCTTGGAATCCGGCAATGCCCTCATGATGACCGCCTTAATAGTATGGGTAATCTTACTTTATAGTAAGATGTCCCTAACTCATTCTAAACGCAAGCGTCTTCGTGGCCGCGCCTCGAGAAATCCCCGTTCGCACATAAAACCGCCCACGTTCCATGGAGAATCGTTTTTCTGTCCGCGCCGCCGTTATCATGGCTTCCAGCAATAATGACACGTTGGGAGAGACATGCCTTTTGGTGCGACCCTCACATACGAGCAGGATTCCAAGAGCCAGCGCAAAGAGCGCGGTGCGTTCTACACGCCCGACGTGCTTGCGCAATCTCTGGTAGAGGGCGCCATCTCGCGCAGCGACGCGCGGGTGCTTGAGCCTTCCTGCGGCGAGGCGTGCTTTCTCAAGCATGCGTGGCGCCGCCTCGTGGACCTCGGGGCCTCTGAGGCCGATGCCGCCGAGCAGCTGTTTGGCTGCGAGCTGCACGAGGCAAGCGCTGAGGCTGCCCGCGAGAGTCTGCAGGCCAATGGTATGGGCGCGCACATCGCTGTCGGTGATTTCTTCGACTACGTTGTCCCGCAGCTCATGGACGCGATTGTGGGAAACCCGCCCTACATTCGCTACCAGGACTTTTCCGGCGCGTCGCGCGACAAGGCCCTTGCCCGCTGCGAGGAGTACGGCGTGCATCTCTCGTCGCTGTGCTCGTCTTGGGCGCCTTTCCTTGTGACCTGCGTCTCGATGCTGGCCCAAGGCGGAAGCCTCGGGATGGTTTTGCCGGCCGAGCTTTTGAGCGTTGGGTATGCGGCCCCGGTCCGTCGTCTGCTCATCGAGTCCTTCGCCTCTCTCGATGTCACCATGTTTGAGGAGCGCGTTTTCCCCGAAGTTCAGGAGGAGGTCATCCTGCTTCTGGCGCGAGGCAAGGGTTCCTCGTGCGGGGGCCTTATCACCTTGCATCGCTGCCAGGGCCTTGAGCTTGATGGCACGCAGGCCGGACGCGAGGTGGTCGTGCCTGTCGATGGGTCGCGCTGGACGGCATTGCTCGAGCCGGTCGCGACCGGGGGAGCCTTCTCTCGCGACTCCTTTTGCCGCCTGTCTGATTGGGGCAGGGTGTCTCTTGGCGCTGTGACGGGGGACAACCGTTTCTTCACGCTGCCTGAGGCAAAGCGGGCGGAGCTGGGCATATCCCTGCGTCACGTCCGGCCCCTCGTGCCGCCGGGGTCGAAACACCTGCGCGCCCTGAGCTATGGGCAGGCGCAGGTGCAGGCCAGCTGTGCGGCCCGGCAGGCCACGTGGCTCTTCTATCCGGACGAGAGCGCTCTTGATGGTGACGTCCTGGCGTACATCGCCTACGGCGAGACCGGCGGCGTCTCGCAGCGGTACAAGTGTCGCGTCCGCGCTCCCTGGTGGCGCGTCCCTTTGCCCAAACAGCCTGCCGACCTGCTCTTTACCTATATGAACGACGTGACGCCGCAGCTTTGCACCAACGCGGAGGGCAGGTGCCATCTCAATTCCGTGCACGGTGTCGCCCTCAAAGAAGAGGTGCGGCAGCTCGGGTGCGAGTTGCTTCCCCTGGCGGCTCTTAACTCGCTCACGGCGCTCTCTGCCGAGATGGAGGGCCGTCAGTATGGCGGCGGCCTCTTGAAGATGGAGCCTCGCGAGGCGGCTGCTCTCAAGGTTCCCGCCCCCGAGGTGGTTCAGGCCTATGCTTCGGAGTTGCGCCAGGTGAAGGAGGAGGTCTGCGGTCTTCTGCGGGCTGGGCGCGTGGAGCAGGCGACACAACTCGTTGATGCCATTCTTCTTGAGCGGGCCGAGGGGATGTCAAAGGACGATATCTCCGCCTTGCAATCTGCCGTCCGTGCGCTGCGCTCTCGCCGTAAGGCGCGCGCCAAAAGGCCGGCTCTTCATTAGGGGGTGCTCACGTTGGGCATGCAAGGGGAGCGCGACAGGCACTTTGCCTTCACTGATGCAATCATTGACGCGTGGGAGGCATCCGAGCAGGCCAGCCTGCCTTTTTGGGATGCAGGCGGCTCCATCCGCCTTGATTACGACCTTCTCGGTAGCCTTTTGAGCGTGCCGACGCAGGAGAACGACTCCGTGCAGACGGGCCGCTACGCCGGTGCCGTGGAGATGTGGGTGGCGCACGAGCTGCGTCGGGCGGGCTTTCAAGACGAGTATGTCTGGCCGCGCAGGACCCGGCCGCGCGTTTTGCCGCCCGATGTGGCCTTGCTCCTGAGCGCCTTGGGCAGCAAGGGCGCGGAGGTGGACAAGCTCCTGAGTCAAAAATCCCTGTTCGAGACGCGCGTTTGGGGCTCGGCATACACCAAGCAGGTCGACGCGGGCCTGGCGAGCTCCTGGGCTTCCGGCCCCGAGGCTCTCGTCTCGGTGAAGACGCAGTCCTCGTCGTTTGGCAAGAACATCAACAACCGCATCGAGGAATCCTACGGCGACGGCAAGAACCTCAAGCGGCGCTTTCCCCTGGCCAGCGTCGGCTATCTCATGGTGCTGAGGGACACGATACTCGTCGATGAGCCCCAGTCGTTCAAGCAGTATGTTCACGCGCTCGGGCGTTTCGTCGACAACAAGGACGCTTACGACGTTGCCGCCTTGCTTCTGGTGCACTGGGATGCCGACGGGCGCGTCACGGTAAGCGCGGACATGCAGGCGCCTGTTCCCCAGAAACTGTCGGTCACGTCGTTTTTCGAGTCGATCATCGAGGCCGTGTTGGATGCGGCTCCCCATGACAGGCACAAAGGGGTGCGCGTCCTCAAAGGGGAATACGACATGCGCGTCGAAGAGGTCTCCTTTTAGCCCTTTTAGCGCGACGCCTGCGGGCTTTCTCGTTCGTATGCTCGCAGGCGTCGCGCGTCTAAGGCTGACCTCTATTGCCTGATTGCCTCAATCGCGCTGATCTTGGTGGCTTTTCGGGCCGGGTAGTAGCCGGAGATAAGGCCGATGAGCACGGAGAACACCACGGCGAAGATGTAGAGCCACCAGGGGATGACCGACATGCGCGCCTTGCCGTCGCCGCCGAAGATCGCCCACTGCCAGCTCTCCGGGCTGAAGTCTGCCTTGCTCACGAGGTTCATGCCGAGCGAGATGACGAAGCTTACCACACAGCCGGCGACCCCTCCCATGAAGCCGATGCTGGCGGCCTCGGCCAGGAACAGGGTGCGGATGTCGCGCACGTAGCAGCCGAGGGCCTTCATCACGCCGATCTCGCGCGTGCGCTCGGTGATGCTCATCACCATGGTGTTGGTGATGCCGATGGCCGCCACGAGCAGGGAGATCGCGCCCAGGCCGCCGAGCATGAGCTGCGACTGGGCCGACTGCTCCTCCATGGGCTTGCGGATGGACTCCATCGAGTAGGTGGAGAGGCCCAGCGCCTTGATCTGCTCCTCCACGTCGGCCACGTTCGAGATGTCGTCCACCTTGACGATGGCCTCGCTGTAGTTGAGCGTGGGAGTCTTGCCGGTGAGCTGGGCGATGATGGCCCGTGCGTCGGACACGTCCATGATGAGGCCGTCGCTGGTTTCTGAGCCCTTCGACCAGTCTTCGGTCAGCGTGCCCACGACCCGCAGGTTGAAGCGTGCGGTCTCGTTGCCGTCGGAGTCGAGGGCCACGAGCACGAGGTTCTTCTCCGTAAGCGCGTCGAAGAAGGGGTCCGACCCTTCTGTGGCGGCGCCGGTAATGGTCTCGTCGAACTCATAGAGCCCGTCGGAGCTTGACGAGAGGTCCACGGGGCGGGTGCGGTACCGGTCGCTGTCGCCTTCGGAGCGGTACGTGTCGGCGAAGTCATAGGCGAAGTACTGGCCTGCGAGCACGTCGATCGTCCCGCCCGTCGTGACCTTGGAGCTGCCACTGGCCGACCCCGTGAGCTCCTCGCCCTGCGCGGGGGCGTACCCCACGCCAGAAAGCGCGCTGGCCCTCATCCCCACGACGTACGGCCCCTCGTAGACGTACCTGTCGGCCGTTCCGGCGTACAGCCTGAATGACACGCCCTCGGTGTCGAGGCTCATTTTGGGGCACACGGCCTGCACGTTGTCGATCTTCTCAATCTCCGAGAGCGCCTCGTCGTTGAGCTTGATGGCCTTGTCGGAGTTCAGTGAGCTCTGGGGCGCGTTCACGGTGATTTCCGTGAGGTCGCCCATCTGGCTCAGCGAGAGGTCCATCTCCTCGGAGAGGCCCAAGCCGATCGACACCATGATGACGATGGAGCAGGTGCCCACGAGCACGCCCAGCGCGGTAAGGATGGTGCGCGCGCGTCGGCGCTTGAGGTTCTGCAGGCACATGCCCGCGATGTCGGAGGCACGCACGGCTTACGCCTTGGGGAAATGGTCGCCGTCGGGCTGGGCGGCAGCGGGGGAGGGGGCGTCGGCACTGGCCTGCGCGTCTGCCAGGGGCTGGGCGCTGTCGTCCTGGCTCTCTGCCGGGGCCTGCGTATCCGCTACAGCCTGGGTGCTGGCAAGCTTTTCGGTAGCGCCCGCGTTGCTTGTATCGGTCTGCGCGCTGGCCGGCGCCTGCGCGCCATCCGCCTGCGCGCTCGTTCGGGTCCGGGCGCCATCGAGCTGCGTGGTGGCGCCTGCGCCGCTCGCCGCCGCCTGCGCATCCCCAAGCTGCGAGGTTGCGTCAGCGCTGGTTGCCAGGCCCTTGGCGCCCCCAAGCTGCGTGGTCGCGTTCGCGCTGGCTGCCTGGCGCTCAGTGCCCCCGAGCCGCGTGGTCGCGTCCGCGCCGGCCGCCTGGGCCTGCCCCATCGGCTGGGTCTGCTCGCTGCCGCCTTGCGCGCCCGCCTGGGCCTGCGCGCCCGCCTGGCCGTACATGGGCGTGCCGCCTGCGAGCGGGGGCACCGACGCGGCGCTCACATCCCAATCGTCATCGTCATCCCAGCTCTGGGCCGACTTGCGCTTCTTGGTGCCGCGACGCACGGCCACCACGATGAGAGTGACGAACGCCACTGCGAACACGCCTGCGCCGATGAGCACGGGCAGGGGAATGTCCTCGAGCGAGAAGCTCTCGTCCTCCTCCACGTAGTCGCCCATGTCGCTGTACGAGTCGTCATAGTCCATGTCGGCATAGGTGTCTTCGTAGGCGTCCACCTGCAGGGGGAACGTCTTGGTCACCGTTTCGTCGTTGGCGGTCTCGTACTCGATGGTCACGGTGAGGTCGAGGGTTCCCTCCTCGGTGGGGGTGAACGCAAGGCCGATGGTGCCGCTCTTGCCCGACTCGATGTTGCCCACGTTTTGCTGGGCCTTCGTGGTGGTGATGCCGTCGCCGGTGATGCTCGCGGCCACGTTGGACACGGCCGACTTGCCCTTGTTGACATAGGAGAGCGTGACGGTGGCCTCCTGGCCCACCGTGGCCCCGTCGGCGCACACGGGATTCTCCAGCTCGAAGCGGTCGGGCTGGTAGACGGGCACGGTGAGCTTGATGTCGGTGCTGGCCGTCTTGCGCTCCTGGTTCTCCACGTACTCGTACTTGAAGCTGATGGAGATGGTGCCCGTCGCGGCCTTCTCGCCGGCGATTGACTTCAGGTTGAGGGTCTGCTGCTGGGTGGCGCTGGCCCCCAGGCTGGCCGAATAGAACGTGTTCGTGCCGCTGCTGATGGTGAATTGGTCGCCCGTGTCCACGGAGACCACGAGGTTCTCCACGGCCAGGCTCGTGCTCGTGTTGGTGAAGGAGAACGTGAGCGGGAAGGTGCTGCCCGCCGCCACGGCCGAGGAGCCGTCGCCGTAGGAGAAGTTCGTCACGATGACGTTGGGGACGGGCTTTGAGGTGGTGCCGGCCGTCGAGGTCTGCACGGCGGTGCCGCCCGAGCCGTTGTCGTAGGTGTATGAGCCGGAGTCGTAGTACCCGCCGTCGTAGCCGCCGGCGTCGACGGCGCCCGAGGTGTCCGCGCCGCTGTTTCCGCTATCCGAGCTGCCTCCGCTGGTGTCGGAGCCGTCGGTGTCGCTCGTGGTGAGGCACTGGATGGGCACGCTGTCTTGGGCGCTGCCCTGCACGAGGCTGCCGCCCGCGTCGTAGCTGAAGCGCGTCTCGATGTTGAGCGACTGTGCCGAGGTGGAGCTGGACTCAAGCGCCTTGACCGTCAAAAGGACCGTCTGCTTGCCGTGCGCCTCGATGTCGGGCAGCTGCACCGTCGAGGCGTTGCCTACGATGACCAGGCCTGACGAGGGCGTGAACGACGCGATGGGCTGGCGGACCGCCGTGTCGCCGGTGTTCTCGAAGGTGATGGCCACGTCGGTGGACTGCCCGGCGGTGAGCGTGGGGATGTCGGAGCGGCTGGCGATGAGCGTGGGCGCGGGGGAGGGCGTGGTGTCGCCCGTGTCGCCGCCGCCCTGGTCGGAGCCAGAGTCGTCGGGGTTTACGATGACCGTGCCGTCACCCGTGTTGTCGGTCACGTCGGAGTAGTCCACGTCGTCGAAGGTGGCATCTGCCAGGGCCGACGCGGGGACCGCCGCCGGCAGGCACAAGGCACCCGCGAGCAGGCCCGTGCACAGCAGGCCCGCAAACGCGCACGTCCGTACGCGCGCGGCCGTGCGCCGGGTGGCCTCCTCGCCGCTCATCCACGTGTCGGGTTGGTGTCCCAAACGAAGCTTCTCAAACATGGCTACTCTTTCTTGCCTTGGGTGTCGTCGGTAGGTTGTGCGCCTGCGTGGGAGGGCCGCACGTCGCTTACGATGAGCCCGTCGATGAGGGTCACGATGCGGTCGGCGTAGGCCGCCATGGTGGGGTCGTGCGTCACGAGCACGATGGTCTGCTTGTGGGCGCGCGCATAGCCGCAGATCATGCGCATGACCTCGGTGGTCGTCTTGGAGTCGAGGTTGCCCGTGGGCTCGTCGGCGAAGAGCACGCGGGGTCGCGCTACGAAGGCGCGCGCGATGCCCACGCGCTGCTGCTGGCCGCCCGACATCTGGTTGGGGAAGTGGTCGGCGCGATCGCCCAGGCCCACCATCTTGAGCATCTTGCGCGCCTGGGCCTCGCGCTTGGCCTTGGGCACGCCGCGAAACGCCAGCGGCAGCGCCACGTTCTCTGCGGCGGTGAGGGCGGGGAGCAGGTTGTAGGCCTGGAAGATGAAGCCGAGGTATTTTTGGCGGAAGCTCGCGAGCTCGTCCTCGTCCATGCGCGAGATGGGGGCCCCGCCGATGTAGACACAGCCGCGCGTGGGCTTCTCGAGGCCGGCGAGCTGGTTGAGCAGGGTGGACTTGCCTGAGCCGGAGGTGCCGAAGATGCAGCAGATCTCGCCTGCCATGATGTCGAGGTCGATGCGCTTGAGGGCCACGACGGTGTCGTCGGCCAGGCGGTACTCCTTGCGGATGCCGCGCACCTGGATGACGGGGGCCTCCGTGCCCTGCGCCGCGCTTGCGCCGTCCGCGCCGCCCTGCTTCATGCCCCCACCTCCCAAGCGCCCGGGCTCCCATGCCGCGTGCGCAGGGTTTTGGCGAGACGCCGGCCCCTGCGCCCCCGATGGGGAGCGTCCTTGTTTTTGACGCTGGGATTATAGGCCGACCCGGGGCTGGCCCTTTGCGTGTCGTGTGAGGCTTTCGTTATATGTGCGCATTCGGCCCTCAAGGCGGCTCGTTTGTTGCCTGAGGGCCGGTGTCATGAGTGCCTACAGCCGCTCAACCGAGGCGGTTATCTTGGTGAAGTCGCCCGAGTGCTGCAGGTAGGTGTCCCAATCGCTCGTGTTGGTGCTGCACACGCCGCCGAAGCGCGTCTGCGCCCCCACGCCGAAGCCTACCAGCTCAAGGGGCTTGCGCCCCTCGCCTTCTTCCTGCAGCGCCCAGAACGCGTCCTCGTCGCCGGGCTTGGCGAACTTCAGCGGCGCGTACTCCACAAAGCCCGCCTGCCCGAGCACGTCGCGGGCCTGGGCGAGCTGCTCGCGCTCCAGCTCCTCCGACGCCCGGGGCACACCCTCGCCCTGCCAGCGCTCCAGGATCAGGTGGTGGGCCGGCATGCGCGTGAACTGCACCATCGTGCGCCTGAAGGCGGCCGTGTTGGGCGCGTCGAAGCCGTAGGCGAGCACGAGGCCCAGCGTCTTGTTCGCATAGGCGTGCAGGAAGCTGTCCACCACATATCCCATGTCCTGGATGGCGTCGCAGTGGTTGAGGCGCACGAAATCGGCGTTGTCCAGGGCGAGCAGCTCGAAGTCGAGGCGCGTCACGCCCGCGCGGCGCAGGTAGGGCATGCTCGCGCCGCTCACGTTGCATAGGGACGCCCGGCTCGTCAGGCTCGCGTCGGGCTCCACGTGCATGCAGCGGCGCAGCTCCTGCATGGTGTGCCAGAGGTCCTCGGCGGGGGCGTTCGTGGGGATGCCGCCGTCAAGGCGCACGGCCGCCACGGTGCAGTCGGCGAACTCGGGGGCGTTGGCGGCCATCTCGGCGCGCAGGGCGCCCAGGTAGGCGCGGGCCTGCGCGGAGTCCCAGCCCACGATGTGCTCGCGGCTCGGGTAGCCGCGCCGCTCCACCGCGAACGGCATCTTCAGCTCCACGACGACGCGACGCGCGCCTTGTGCCTGTTCGTTTTGGCCTTGCTCATCCTGCGCCATACCTGGCCTCCTGATTCCAAAAAAGGAGGCGGGCGATTCGCTCGCCCGCCTCCCGCATTCTAACCTGAGTCAGGCCTGCCCGTGGCGTGGGCCGGCGCTTGCCGAGAGCCCATCGATCCTCGGGCGAGGCCTGCCGCGCGTCAGCGGGCTTAGAGGCCCAGGGCAGCCACGACGCACTCGCCGGCCACGTAGCCGCTCGTCAGAGCGCTGGCGCAGGAGTTGCCGGCCGTGGGGGTGGTGTACTGGATGCCGATGCGCTGGCCGCAGGTGTTGCCGGCGGCGTACAGGCCCTCGATGGGGGTCTTGTCGCCGTGGAGCACCTGGTAGTTGCCGTCGGTGCAGACGGCAGCGTGCTGGCACAGGCCACCGGAGGGGTTGCCGCCGGTCGTGGCGAAGTTGAAGAAGAAGGGGGCGTCCTTGATGGGCATGAGCAGCTGCGGGTCGATGCCCCAGTCGGTGTCGGCGCCGGCCTCGCACATCTCGTTCCAGTGCGCGACCTCCTCGACGAAGTTGGCGGTAGCCTCTTCGTCGAGCCCGGCGATCTGGGCGACCTCCTCCAGGGTGTCGGCGGCGTACATGGTGGTGTACTCCTTGCCGAAGCGGGAGAACGCGCGTACGGGGAAGCCGTCGGAGCCCGTCACGTAGGCCTCCATGTTCTCGCGCACCTCCTCGCACATGTAGTCGGAGCTGCGGTCCATGGTCTCATGGCCGTAGCCCTGGTGCGTGAGGTACTCCTCCCAGTTGGAGTCGGTGACCTGCAGCATCAGGAAGCCGGCGGGCAGCATGTCCAGGTAGCCGTCGGAGCCGTGCTTGACGAGGCACTCGTTGTAGAAGCGCTTGCCGTCGGCGCCGAAGCAGGGCCAGCAGCCGCCGAAGGCCAGGCCGGGCTTGCCGTTGATGCCTGCGGCCTGGCCGGCGCGGGGGCCGCCCTCCATGGTGCCGCCAGCCCACATGCACATCTTGATGCCGCTGCCGTCGCGGCCCAGGCCGCCGATGGAGCCGGTGTCGGTACGGTCGTTGCCGAACGACCAAGCCAGGTTGCGCATCTGGTCGGAGAGGTCCAGGCGCATGTCGGGGTTGCCGCCGAAGTCGCCGGCGCACACGATGGTGGCCTTGGCGTTGATCTGGTGATAGGTGCCGTCCACGTCGCGCAGGATGGCGCCGGTCACGGCGTCGTCGGTCTTCACGAGCTCGATGGCCTGGTAGCCCCAGCGCAGCTGGCCGCCCTTCTCCTCAAGCGCGGTGTGCAGGCTGCGGATGACGTAGGGCCACATGTTGATGTTGGAGTCCTCGTCGCGCCACTGGGTCATGCCGATGAAGGACTTCTGGCCGCAGTGCTCGCCGTTGAAGTTGGCGTTGCCCTTGTAGTTGGAGGTCTTGGCGTACTTGTCGATCAGCTCCTGGGGGATGTAGGTGCACATCCAGTCGAGCATCTCGCCGGAGCGGGTGGCGTAGTCGCGCACGAGCTTCTGGTGGGCATGGCCGCGGTACTGGCGCATGTACTCGTTGAAGATGTCCATGGTGTCGATCTCGGGCGTGCCCTTGTCGAGGAACAGCTTGGAGTTGTAGCAGGCCATGTCGCAGGCGTACTCGTCGTACTCGTCGTAGGTCTGGGTCTCGGCGAGGATGACGCTGGCGCCCATCTCCTGGGCGCGCAGGGCTGCGGTGGTGCCGGCGTTACCGGCGCCAATCACGAGAACGTCGCACTCCTCGGTGTCGGCGATGTCGGCGATCTCGGGGGCGGTGCCCAGCCATGCGGGAACGTTCAGCATGAAGTCGGCAGGGGAGATGCCCAGCTCGTCGACCATGCCGCCGGCAGCAAGCACGCCGTCGCCCTTGGACTCGATGAACTCCTCGGGGGTCGTGGCGGCCTTCTTGTCGGGGTTCTCGCCATGATTGTAGGTGGAGTACTGGGCCATGATGTCGTAGGTGCCGGAGGCAGCGGCCTCCTCGGCGCGGGCGACGTTGGCGGCGGCCATGCCGGAGAGCGCGGCCACGCCCATGGTGCCGGCAGCGGCACCGGCGAGGAAGTCACGACGAGAAACGGTGGAACGTGCCATGGTGCAAATCCCTTCTCTTGGATATATGCGTGCCTTTGGCAGGCGGCTGGCGCGGGGCGCCGGCTTGGCCGCTCGGGCATATTCGAGGTTAGGGAAAATTGTTCCGTTTGCATCACCGAGGCGGGTGAGCGAGGGTTTTGCCGCGCCGGGCACTAGTCGCATCGTCTCTCACCGCGTTTGGTGATGACATTCATCGCACGGCATCTACCTGGTGTTTTGTTGAAGATACCCGTTTTGGCGTAGGCGCGGAAAGCGTGCGGCGGAGCCAAGGGGAAGGGCTTGTGCCGGGCGGGGGTGGCGGGTGTGGCAAGAGGTGCGGGGCCCGTGCTGACGCGCGTGGCGCAGCCGCCCGGGGTTTGTTTCGCGTGCGTCGCAAACGAGGCGGGCCCCGCAAGCTGTTCAGCCTGCGGGGCCCGCTCGTCATGCGCTTTGTCTCGGGCGCGCCGTGCGTCGTGGCGCCTGCCTTAGTCGGCCGTGTTGCCCATCGCCCACGTGGTGGTGGTGCCGAACTGCGCGTCGAAGGCGCTGCGGTCGTACACGTCGGACGTGATCTGGGCCGCACCGGAGGTGGCGTCGTCGGTGGTGTAGGCGCCGTCCACCGTCACGGTGATGGAGCCCGAGCCGCTCACGGCGGTGCTGCCGCCGGCCACGATGGTCACGGTGTTGCCCGAGGCGTCCTGCACCACGCCGCCCGCGGCCACGTTGAGAGCGCTCACATGCGAGTCGGCCGTGACAGTCCAGGTGGAGTTGGCGTCCACGCTCACCGTGAGGGGGGCGGCGGAGGTGGAGCCGTTGGCGTTCTCCTCGATGCTCGCCGCGCCCTGCCAGGTGGAGCCGCTCACGACGTACATGGTGAGGGTCGACACGGTGTCGGCGCACACGTCGCCGGAAAGCTCCTGGTTGCGGGCCGTGAAGTTGACCGTGGCGCCGTTGCTGCCCGGCGTGCCCCAGCTGTTGGCGTCGTTGCCGGCCGCGTACACCAGCTGCGCGGCGCTGGAGTCGAAGTCGATCGTGGAGTTGCACACGAGCGCGTCGGCCGAGGTGTTGGTGAAGTAGAACATGGCGCCGGAGGCGATGGCGCTCTTGAGCGTGGAGTTCACCACCTGGAACGTGGCGGTCTCGCCCGTGGTGGACTCGGCGTCGCCGGAGGTGGACTGGTAGATGATCACGCCGTCGGCCACGGGGTCGGAGCCGGTCGCGCCGGCGTTGGTGCTCTCCAGCGTGCAGTTGTCGATAAGGATGGTGTTGAGGCCCTCCATGCCGGCGATCTGGCTGCCCGTGGCGGTGCCGGTCACGTTGTGGGCCTGGATGTTGCCCGTGGAGTAGAGCAGGGGCGACCCCGAGCCGGCCGTCTTGAGGGTGGAGTCCACCACCGAGATGGTTCCGCCGCCGCGGTCGGTGGCGCAAGCCGCGCAGTGGGCGCCGTTGGTGGTGATGTCCACCTGCGAGGCCACGACCACGCCCGCATAGGTGGCGTCCAGGCCGCGGGAGTTGCCTGCCTCGGTCTGGATGGTGCAGTTGTTCACGTAGGCCACGGCCGAGTCGGTGGCGAAGACGGCGTTGGAGCCCTCGCTCGTGGCCGACATCGTGCAGCCGTCGAGCACCACGGTGGAGCCCTCGTTCACGGCCAGGGCGATGGAGTTGGCGCCGTAGAAGTTGCAGCGGTCGCCGTCGGTGTCGTCGCCGGACTTGGTGATGCTGCAGTCCGACACGGTGGCGGTGCCGGCGTTCTGGGCGAGCACGGCGTTCTGGTCGGTGTCGGTGGCCTCGATGCTCACGCCGGTGGACTCGTTGGCGGTGCCGTCGGCGGTGAAGGCGCCGGTGTAGGTGCCCGTGTAGTCGAAGGTCATGGTGTCGGCGCCGCCGGGGCCGCCCTGACCGCCGGGCTGGCCACCCTCAGGGGGCTCGCCGTCGGGCTTGTCGCCCGAGGGAGGCTCGCCGTTGCCGGCGTCGCCCGAGGGCTTCTCGGGAGGGGTGCCGCCGGCCTGGTCGGCCAGAGCCAGGGCGGGGAGCGCCACGATGGAGGCTGCCGCGCAGCTTGCCGCTGCAAGCATGAATTCCTTGCGGGAGAGGCGGTGCGCCACGTGCTGGGTCTGAGTGCTGTAGGTCATGGTACTCGCTCCTTTCAGATGAGCGGTCGAGGTTGCGGCGGTGCCGAGTCTTGCCCGCCGAACGACTCCTACAGTACGCACCGCGCCTTCACGCTTCCTGAAAGCCTCGCCCGCCCACAGCCCCGCCGCAAGGTTGCAGGGGCTTTCAGGTTTGTGCCGGCGGGGACTATGCGTGGTGCGGGCGAGATAAGAGCAGGTAGATGTGCTTGTTATGGCTGTGAGGGCAGGAATGCGTCTTTGCATCGCGAGCTTGCCCCAATTGCGCAGTTGTTGCTTGCGCGCGGTCTGTGGGGGCGTGCGCGGCGGCCCATCTTGTACACTTCGGCCCATCCAATCTCGAAAGGACGAGCGCACATGAAGCTCAAGGAAGTGAAAGAGCCCGAGAAGCCCGGCAAGAAGAAGGCCCCCGGCACCCGCGCCGACCGCGCCAACGAGCACGCCGTCATGCGCCAGAAGAACCGCCATGCCGAGCGCGACTACTTCGGTCGTGTGATACCCGAGCCGGGCTCCATGCGCCCCGACCTCACGCCCGCCGCTGCCAAGCGCGCCGCTGAGGGCACCGTGCGCCTCGACGCCTACCTGGCCGGGCGTGGCTTCGCCCCCTCGCGCGACAAGGCCAAGCTGCTCATCGAGTCGGGCCGCGTGCGCGTCAACGGCTCCGACCGCGTGAAGGCGAGCCTCGCCGTGGGCCCCGAGGACCGCATCGAGGTGCTCGAGGAGTCGGCGGGGGAGTAGCGCCCGGGCGCGTGGCCGCGCGTGGCGAGGGCCGTGGGCCGGGAGCGGAGGTTGCCCCCGCGGTCTCTCGGCTCGACGCGAACGCAGGACGGCGCGGCATGATGCCTGCCTGTCTGCTCGCCCCGCTGTCGCGAGCGCAGAGTTACCCGCATGCCGACGCATCAAAAAGCGCCGCCCGCCCCTGGGATTTCCAGGGACGGGCGGCGCTCGTTGTATCTCGTGAGGTTCTTGGGCGCTCGCGCAGCGGGGACGCCGTGGGGGCGGGCGAGGGGTTATGGGTGCTTGACAGCCTCTCTGCGGCCTGCCCGCTTGTGCATTCGGAGCCTCGCTACTTGGTCTCGGGCTGGTCGGCCTCGTCGGTGGCTGCGGCCACCTCGGCCTTGATCTCCTCGACCCTCTCCACGACCTCCACCTTCACGTCCTCCACGGCCTGGGCGGCCTTGTCCTTGAGCGCGTCGGCGGCCTCGGCTGCGTCCTCGATGGCGTCGGGTAGGGTGGCGTTGCCGGCCTCAACGCGCTCGCGGGCCTCGTCTACCAGCACCTTTGCCTTCTCGCTCACGGCGTTCACGGCGCCCTGAACGCCTGCCACGGCGGCGCGGGCGGCCGTGCCGAGGAAGTTCGCGGCGCTCTTGGCCACGGCGCCCAGCTCGTCGCCGCTCACCTGGCCGTCGCCGTTGGCGTCGAAGGCCTGCTTCACCTCGCCGGCGAAGGTGCCGGCCGCGACGACGGTCTTGTCCACGCGCGCGCCCAGGCCGCCCAGGATCTCCTGCGCGCTGAGCTTGCCGTTGCCGTCGGTGTCAAGGGAGGCCTTGACCTCCTCGACGGTCTCCTTGGCCTCCTGGGCCGCGTCCTTGGCGGACTCGACGCCGGCCTCGATGGTCTCTTTCACGTCCATGGTAGCCTCCCTGGCTCGTCTGGCGAACAATGCGCCAAGTATAGCCCCGCTCTATGGCGGGGGTGTAGCGAGATTAAGCGCGGGCGGGCGCGTGCGTTACGCGTCTCGCTCGCCCTACCTCGCTACGCGCTCGCGCACATCGCGGATGGAGGCGTCGAACACGAGGTGGCCGATGCGCGCCTTGGAGATGCCGCCCGGCTCGCGCAGCCATTGCGACACCATGAAGAGCACACCCGTGAGCGTGCATTCCAGGATGAGGTCGATCTCGGCTTCGCTGTGGCCGCCTAGGGCCTCGTCGTCCACCACGTAGCGCCGCCAGAGCGGCTTGAGCGCGTTCTTCAGGCGCAGGATGAAGGCCGGGTCGGCGCGCGTCCCCAGCAGCACCTCGATCGCGAAGCGGTTGGCCTCGTAGTAGGCGATGACGTCTTTGAGGGCCGTGAGACGCGTGAGTTTGCGCGCGTCCTTCTCCAGGGCCGCCAGGCACGTCTCCACGCAGGCTGCCATCCCGGCGAGCTGGGCGTCCTCCACGGCGTGCAAGAGGGCATAGATGTCCTGGTAGTGCAGGTAGAAGGTGCCCCTGTTGTAGCCGGCCTTCTCGCAGAGCGCCCCGATGGTGATGGCGTCCACGGGCTTCTCGGCATAGAGGCGCAGGAACGCCTCCTCGAAGTCGGCCTCCGTGTGGTCGCGCTTGTCGCGCGTTCCCTTCTTGCCCGCCATGCCGCGCGCCCCCTAGCCCTTGTTGCCCGCGCGGCGCCAGCGCGTGAGCCTGCGCTCGCACAGGTCGAACAACACGTACACGCCGCAGCCCAGCGCGGCCAGGGCGATGATGCCCGCGAACATGCGCGGGTAGTTCACCATGGCCCAGGAGTTCATGATGAAGTATCCCAGGCCCGTGGAGCCGGCGATGGACTCGGAGAAGAAGAGCACGGCGATGGCCACCGAGGTGCTCACGCGCAGGGTGGTGAAGAGCTCGGGCAGCGTGGCGGGGATCACCACGTGGCGCACGAGGTCGAGCTTGCCGGCGCCCAGCGAGCGCACCGAGAGCAGCGTGGCCTCGGGGATGGAGGCCGCCGCGTCGCGCATCACCACCACTACCTGGAAGAACACCGTGATGGTAACGAGGGCGATCTTAGGCGCGCCGCCCAGGCCGAAGAGCACGAGCAGGATGGGCAAGATGACGATCTTCGGTAGGGGGTAGAGGATATAGAGCACGGGGGAGAAGAGCGCACCGGCCACGCGAGAGCGCCCCAGGAAGAGTCCCACAGGGGCGCCGAGCGCCACGCCGATGGCCAGCGACACGGCGAGCCTGCCCAGGCTTGTGAGGAAGTCGGGCAGCAGGGCTTGGGCGTGCTTGGCGAAGACGCCCACCGTCTCGGCGGGCGTGGGCAGCGCCGGCGTGCCGAGCGCAAGCGCGGTGATGTGCCAGCCTGCCAGCACGAACGCGACGGCGAACACGTAGCACAGGATGGTCTTGAGCGTGGTCTTCATCGGGCGCCTCCCTGGGCCAGTGCCTCGCGCACCGCGCAGCAGCGCTCGAAAAAGGCCTGCGTGCTGCGGTATTCGGGCGTGCCCATGCCGGGGTTGTCCACCGTGGCCACAACGAGGCCGGGCCGGGGCGCCATCACCACGATGCGCTGGCCCAAGAACACCGCCTCCTCGATGGAGTGCGTCACGAGAATCTGCCCGTAGCCCTGCTCGCGCCACGAGCGCAGGAGCATGAGCTGCATCTCCTCGCGCAGAAGCGCGTCCAGCGCCGAGAGCGGCTCGTCCATGAGGAGCAGGTCGGCGTGCATGGCCACGGCGCGGGCCAGGGCCAGGCGCTGCTGCATGCCGCCGGAAAGCTCCGCGGGCCAGGCGTTCTCGAAGCCCGCCAGTCCCACGCTGGCCAGCGCCGCCATGGTGCGCTCGTGGCGCTCGCGGCGGGGCACTTTGCGCACGGCAAGGCCCAGCTCAGCGTTCTTGTACACGCTCTTCCAGGGCAAGAGGCCGAAGTCCTGCAGGATGAGGGCGCAGTCGGCCCGGGGCGCCTCGACCTTCTCGCCGTGGGCGAGCACGGTGCCCGAGGTGGGGCGCGCCAAGCCCGCTGCCAGGCGCAACGTCGAGGACTTGCCGCAGCCCGACGGGCCGATGACGCTTACGGCCTGGCCCGTCTCAAGCGACAGGTTGAGCCCGTCGAGCGCGCGCAGGGGGGCACCCCCGGCCGTGCTCGACGGGTATTCCACGACGATGTCCTTGAGCTCCAAAAGCATGGCGCGCGTGAGTCCTGTTCTATTCCTTGGTGAACGTGCCGCTCTGGGCGTCGTAGGTCAGGGCCTCGGTGAGATAGCCCTTCTCCTGCATCCAGGCGAGCACGTCGTCGATTGCCTGCTGCTCGGGCAGCTGCACGCTAGGATAGGTGCTCACGGGGTAGGTTTGCGCCACGGCGTCGGCAAGCGAGGCCTTCTCCACCAGAAGAGCCCGATAGTCGTCGGGGGCGGCGTTGATGAGCGCCACGGCGTCGTCCCAGGTGGTGGCCAGGGCGTCAAGGGCCTCCTGGCCCGTCTCGTCGGCCGTGAAGGTCGCGCGCGCCACCATCACCGACTGCGAGATGTTGTCGCCCTGCGTGTCGTCGGCCACGCAGCGGAAGCCGTTGGCCTCGCCCAGCGCGAGCAGCGACGCGGGCAGCGCGGCGGCCGCCACCTGGCCCGACGCCATGGCCTCGTAGCGCACGGGGAGCTTCTGCAGCTCGGCCTTCACGATGTCCTCGTCGGCCACGCCGGCGCGCTCCATGAGCTTGTCCATCACGTACTCGAGGATGGTGTTGGAGCCCACGCCGATCTCCTTGCCGGCAAGGTCGGTGAGTTCGGCGATGTCCTCGTCGGCCGTCATGATGCCGAAGCGCCCCTGGCTCGCGTCGGCGCCCAGGGTGATCCAGCAGATGCGCACGTCGGTGCCCGAGGCGCACAGGCTCGCGCTCACCATGGGGTCGGTCATGGCCACGTCCACCTCGCCGGCCGACACGGCGGCGATGAGCTCGGTGGCCGACTGGAAGGTGCTGATGGTGCACTCCACGCCGTTCTTGGCGAAGAGCCCCTCGCTCTCCGCTACCCACATGGGCAGGATGTCCTCGGTGGGCAGGGTGCCCAGGCGCACGGCGAGGGCCTTGGTGTCAGCGGAGCCTGAAGCGGCATCCGTGCTGGTAGATGCGGTGGAGGAGCTGGAAGATGCCTGCTCGCCGCAGCCGGCGAGCGTGAGGGGCAGGGCGGCGCACAGGGCCAGGAAGGCGGCGCGGGAGAGCTTCATGCGTGTGTCCAATCAATCGTGTGGCGCGCGGGCCGCCAGCGGCCCGGCGAGGCTGACTATCCAGCAAGCTACCTTACGCGAGGGCAGGTCCGCGTTCAATGAACAATCGCGCCCCGCGTGTTGAGTTGGGCAGGGGGAGGTGCCGGGGATGCCCGCGCCGCGTGCGCTTGGTGACGGGTGGGGAATAAGGGGCGCCTGTTGGATGTGTGATGAGTTTTGGACGGCGGCCTCGTGCGTGGCGCATCTTTCGCTGTCGCGTGCGCTCATGGCCCCGTCGCCCCGCTTACCTGCGCATTGCCGCATATCAGTTGCCTGCATTCTGCTATCGTTGCAGGCAAAACGAAGGTTGCCCCGCCGCAGGGCGCGGGCCGGGAGAGGAGCGTCTCACATGCTGGAAGTCATCGACGTCGTGGTTGGCCCCATCAAGACGAACTGCTGGGTTGTCTGCGACCCTGAGTCTCAATCGTGCCTGGTCATCGACCCGGGCGACCGTCCCGAGCGCATCCTTGAGGCCGTGGGCCAGCGCAAGGTGGAGGCCATCGTGCTTACGCACGGCCACGACGACCATCGCGGGGCCCTGGCCGATGTGGTCGCCGCCACGGGCGCTCCCGTCATGGCTCACGAGCTTGATGCGCCGTGGGTGTACACGCCCGTTCGTCGCGGCTACGCCTCCCCTGCGGCCGTGGTCTCGATGACCGAGGCTGTCAACGCCGGCAAGCAAGTGGATCGCCTTCTGCACGAGGGCGACGAGGTGGCCCTGGGCGCCCATGTGTTCCGCGTCATCCACACGCCCGGGCACAGCAAGGGCTCCATGTGCCTCTATTGCGCAAGCGAGGGCCTGCTTTTCACGGGCGACACGGTGTTTGCCGACGGCAGCTACGGCCGCACCGACTTCGAGGGCGGCAGCTGGTCTGACATGGTATCCACGCTCGACACCAAGTTCGCCGACATCCCCTCCGAGACGGTGGTCTACCCCGGGCACGGCGCCACGTCCACCCTGGGCGCCGAGCGCATGGCCAACCCCTTCCTCAAGTAGGCACGCCCGATGCACACGCGTCTTCCCGGCGCCCCTCCCGAGGTATGGCTGGCAGATTATGTGCCGTGCAGGAGAGGGGAGGCGAGCATTCGGTTGAGTGAGGCCGAAGGGGTGGCCAAGATGCCCGGCAGCAGTCTCGCGATCACGCCCGTCGGCACGCTTGCAACCTCTGATACTGTCGCGCCCACTGGCGCGTTTGCGTTCGCAGGTGCCCCCGCTCCCACCGGCGCCCCCGCTCCCGCGCTTTCCCCTGGCCCCTGGGCCGACCTGCCCCATTACGTGCGCGGCTCAGCCGAGCCGGGTCTGCGGCACGCCGAGCGCCCCTCCGTGCGTGCGGTCGTCCTTGGCTCCGACGGCACCTGCCTGCTCACCACCACCGACGAGTACGGCGAGTACGTCTTTCCCGGCGGCGGCGTGGACGGGGAGGAGTCCGACGAGGCGGCGCTTGCCCGCGAGCTTGAGGAGGAGACGGGCTGGCTGCTCCAGGCGGGATCTGCGCGCCCCCTGCTCATCATTGACGACTACCACACCCGCCGCGACCTGGGCCTCAGCCTGTGCCAGCGCAACCGCTACTTCGTGTGCCGCGCCCAGCCCGGCGGCTCCATGCACCTCGATGCCTTCGAGGCCCGCACCGGCTTGCGCCCCGAGCGCGTGCCCCTGGAGTCCGCCATCTCCCGCAACGAGGCCCTGCTCGCCCGCACGCGCCTCTTCTGGGTCGAGCGCGACACCCTCGTCATGCGCCTGCTGCGCGAAGGGGCTCTTGGGTAGCGGTTCCCGCCTGCTCAGCCGCTTTGTTCGCGGGACCCACGCGGCCCTGTTTCACGGCCTGATGTGTGGCCGGCTTCAAAGGATCCAGAGGGCCCGGCGTGTCTGCCAAGGCGAAGCGCCTCGCCCCGCATGGGGTAAAATGGGCCAAACTGTGGGGAAGGAGCACGAGATGACAATGAGTGGCGAGTCCAGTCAACGCAGCGTGTCTCTCGATTTCATCGTGTTTTTGCTCAATCGCTTGGCCAGGTTTTGGGGCAAAACCACGCTTGACACGTACGGGATTCTCAAGAAGTCCGGTGCCCTTGATGACTATATCCTGCCCAATTGGGAAGTCCTCCACAGCGAGGGAACCGAGGCGCTTCTGACAAAGAACCGTAATTTTGATAGAAACTCTTAAAGGGGGTGCAACTCCGGTTCAGAGGGGGGTGCAGTTCTAATTTTTAGGGGGTGCAGCGTTTTGCCCTTTTTCCCTCCATTGCCGAAGCGTTTTGTTGATTCGAAACTTAGCTTCACGCCTCATTTGCTTCGTGTGAAGGTCGGTTGTCCGCCGTCCAATTCCTCGGATTGGTATCGTCAGGCGCAAGCCCAGCGAGAATCGCCTCGTAGTGGGCAACCTTGTCGTCCATATATTTTGCAGTGGCTTTGGCTTCCTCCACCCGTTTATAGGCTTCCTCACGCTGTTTCAGAATAATGGCATATCTTGCCCGCAGAT
>CAVJGP010000003.1:0-57376 GCA_963648855.1 Alistipes onderdonkii
ACCACGAGACCGGCCAGACCATCATCGCCGGCATGGGCGAGCTGCACCTCGAGATCATCGTCGACCGTCTGCTTCGCGAGTTCAAGGTCGAGGCCAACGTGGGTAAGCCCCAGGTTGCCTACCGCGAGACCGCCGGCAAGGCCGTCCAGAACGTCGAGGGCAAGTTTGTCCGTCAGACCGGTGGTCACGGCCAGTACGGTCACTGCGTCATCAACATGGAGCCCCTGCCCGCTGGCAGCGGCTACCAGTTCGAGAACAAGATCGTGGGCGGCGTGATCCCCAAGGAGTTCATCCCCTCCATCGACAAGGGCATCCAGGAGTCCCTGGGCACCGGTGTCATCGCCGGCTTCCCCACCGAGGACATCAAGGTTGAGCTGGTCGACGGTTCTTACCACGAGGTCGACTCCTCCGAGGCCGCCTTCAAGGTTGCTGGCTCCATGGCCATCAAGGAGGCCCTGCGCCGCTCCAACCCCGTGCTCCTCGAGCCCGTCATGGCCGTTGAGGTCGTGACCCCCGAGCAGTACATGGGCGACGTCATGGGCAACCTGTCCTCCCGCCGCGGCAAGATCGAGGGCATGGAGGACCGCAAGAACGCCAAGGTCATTCGTGCCAAGGTGCCGCTGGGCGAGATGTTCGGTTACGCCACCGACCTGCGCAGCGCCACTCAGGGCCGCGCCACCTACACCATGCAGTTCAGCGCCTACGAGCCTGTTCCCAAGAACATCGCTGACGAGGTTTCCAGCAAGAACGCCAAGGCGTAAAGCAATTTCAGCAGAGAAGGGGAGCGCTGAGGCGCTCGGCTAAATGCCTTACCCTTGAATTTTGGAGGTATCGAGTTGGCTTCTCAGAAGATCAGGATTCGCCTGAAGGGTTTTGACCACGAGATCGTGGATCAGTCCTCCAAGCTCATCGTGGACACCGCGCTGCAGACGGGTGCTAAGGTTTCCGGCCCCATCCCGCTGCCCACCGAGCGCAACCTGTACACCGTCATCCGTTCTCCCCACGTGAACAAGGACTCTCGTGAGCAGTTCGAGATGCGCACCCACAAGCGCCTCATCGACATCGTTGAGCCCACGCCTTCCACCGTTGACTCGCTCATGCGTCTCAACCTTCCCTCCGGTGTGGACATCGAGATTAAGCTTTAGAGATTTCGTTAAGGCGTTGTAAAGCACAGCCCTCTAAGATATTCTTGGAGGGCTGTGCTTTTTTGTGCACGGTTTTCAGTTCGCGGTCCTCTAGGATTGCCCGGAAGGGCCGGGCAAAGTGTCCCAAGACCGCCCGAGGTAAGGAAGATCATGATCAACACGATTCTTGGTCGCAAGATCGGGATGACTCAGGTCTGGAACGACAAGGACGAAGTCGTTCCCGTGACCGTCATCCAGGCTGGCCCCTGCGCTGTGTCGCAGGTCAAGACTGTCGAGACCGACGGCTACTGCGCCGTTCAGATTGGTTTCGGCGACATCAAGGACAAGCATGTCAACAAGCCCATGCGCGGCCACTTCGAGAAGGCCGGCGTGAAGCCTACGCGCTATCTGCGCGAGGTTCGCGTTCCCGAGGGCGAGGAGCACTCCTGCGGCGAGGTCGTGACCGTCGCTGCTTTCGCCGACGTGGAGAAGGTCGACGTCATCGGCCGCTCCAAGGGTAAGGGCTTCCAGGGCACCATCCGTCGTCACCACTTCGACGCCGGCCGTAAGACCCACGGCTCCCACAACTACCGTGCCCCGGGTTCGGTGGGCCAGTGCTCCCAGCCTTCCCGCATTTTCAAGGGCGTTCGCATGCCTGGTCACATGGGCGATGAGCGCGTGACCGTCCGCAACCTCAAGGTTGTCCGCGTTGACGAAGAGCAGAACCTGATTCTGGTTCGCGGTGCCGTGCCCGGCGCCAAGAACGGCTTCGTCATCGTCCGCATGGCCTAACGGGCCCCGTCGAAGTAGCCCATAGGCTTAAGGAGATAGACAATGTCTACGATTGATGTCAAGAACATCGCCGGCGAGAAGGTTGCCGAGCTTGACCTGAACGAGGCCGTTTACGGCATCGTTCCCAACATCCCCGTGATGCATCAGTGCGTGCGCTACCTCATGGCTGCCGATCGCGCTGGCACGCATGACACCAAGGGCCGTTCTGAGGTTCGCGGCGGTGGCCGTAAGCCTTGGCGTCAGAAGGGTACCGGCCGCGCTCGTCAGGGCTCGATCCGTGCTCCCCAGTGGCGCGGCGGCGGCGTGGTGTTTGGTCCCACCCCGCGTGACCACTCCTTCAACATGAACAAGAAGGAGATTAAGCTTGCTATGCGCAGCGCCCTTTCCGCCAAGGTTGCTGATGCCGAGCTCGTCATTGTCGACAAGTTTGATTTCGCCGCTCCCAAGACCAAGGATGCTGTGGCCTGCATCAAGGCTCTTGGCCTGGATGGCAAGCGCGTGACCGTCGTTCTTACCGAGGACGACATCGAGACCGCCCTGTCCTTCCGCAACCTGCCCAAGGTCACTGTCCTGTTCGACCATGAGATCGACACCTATTTCATGCTCGACAACAACGCCCTGGTCCTGGCCCAGCCCGTTGCCGCCCGTCTTGGTGAGGAGCTCGCCTAATGTCTGTTTACGATCCCCACAGCATCATCATCCGTCCTGTCGTTTCTGAGGCTGCTTTCGACAAGATGGAGCTGAACAAGTACACGTTCGAGGTCGATCGTCGTGCTGACAAGCCTGCCATCCGTCGTGCCATCCAGGACATCTTTGGTGTCAAGGTTACGCGCGTCAACACTCTGTGGGTGAAGCCCAAGCCCAAGCGCGTCCGCGCTCAGGCTGGTTACACCCGTACGTGGAAAAAGGCTGTAGTTACTGTCGCCGAGGGCGATTCCATCGAGATTTTCGGCGCTCAGGCGTAAACTACTTCTTTGGGTTTTCTAGCCCGAGGCACCTGCCTCGGGCTTTATGTTGTATTCGGGTGTTGAATGGATACACCCGGAACCGTGGTTGTCCGGGGTCACAAGCGGAGGCACCTCGCCTCACTCCCATGCGCTTGTTGGCAATCGGACGAGAGGAGTGTAAATGGGAGTCAAGCAGTACAAGCCTACTTCGGCTGGTAGGCGCTTCACGTCGGTCTCGGATTTCGCCGAGATTACGACCACCAAGCCCTACAAGCCCCTTCTTGAGCCTATCAAGAAGCACGGCGGCCGCAACAACAGCGGTCACCTGTCCATGCGCCATCAGGGCGGCGGCGCCAAGCGCATGTATCGTGTCATCGATTTCAAGCGCAACCATGACGGCGTGCCCGCCAAGGTCGCTACCATCGAGTACGATCCCAACCGTAGCGCCCGCATTGCCCTCATCAACTATGCTGACGGCAAGAAGGCCTACATCCTTCAGCCCAAGGGCCTGAAGGTCGGCGACACCGTCATGAGCGGTTCTGACGCCGACATCAAGCCCGGCAACTGCCTGCCCCTGGCTGACATCCCCGTGGGTACCCTTATCCACGCCGTGGAGTTCCAGCCTGGCAAGGGCGCTGCCATCGCCCGTTCCGCTGGTACTTCCATCCAGCTGATGGGCAAGGAGGGCAAGTACGCCATCCTGCGCATGCCCTCCAGCGAGATGCGTCGCGTTCTGCTCACCTGCCGTGCCACCGTTGGTGAGGTCGGCAACGCCGAGCACGCCAACATCCGCATCGGCAAGGCTGGCCGCAACCGTCTCCGCGGCATTCGTCCTACCGTTCGTGGTACGGTCATGAACCCTGTTGACCACCCCCACGGCGGTGGCGAGGGCAAGAACCACACTTCTGGTCGTGCCTCTGTTTCGCCTTGGGGTACGCCGAGCAAGGGTTACAAGACGCGCGCTCGTAAGAAGCGTTCTAACCACATGATCATCCGCCGTCGCAAGAAGTAACCCGAGAAGGAGATACGTAAATGAGTCGAAGCCTGAAGAAGGGCCCGTTCGTAGAGCCTCGCCTCCTCGGCCGCATCATTGCGATGAACGAGTCGGGCGACAAGCAGGTTATCAAGACCTGGTCCCGTGCCTCTACGATTTTCCCTGAGATGGTTGGGCACACCATCGCCGTCCACGACGGCCGCAAGCATGTGCCTGTGTACGTCACTGAGTCCATGGTTGGTCACAAGCTGGGCGAGTTTGCACCTACTCGTACCTTCAAGGGCCACTCGGCAGATAAGGGCAAGAGGTAATGAGCGAAGAGAACAAGGTTATGGAAGCCAGGGCCATCGCCCGCTACGTGAGGATCTCTCCTCGCAAGGTCCGCGTTATCGTTGACCAGATTCGCGGCAAGGGCATCGCCGAGGCTCGCACTATTCTGGCCTTCTCGGAGCGCTCCGCTGCCGAGACCGTTGCCAAGGTACTGAACAGCGCCGTCGCCAACGCCGAGCACAACTACGGCATGCGTGCTGACAGCCTGGTCGTCAAGACCACCTTCGTTGACGAGGGCCCGACCATGAAGCGCATTCGTTGCCGCGCCAAGGGTTCCGCTGCTCGTATCAACAAGCGCACCAGCCACATCACCGTCGTCGTTGCTCCGAAGGAGGCGTAAGTCTTATGGGTCAGAAGGTACATCCTATTGGCTTCCGTCTCGGCACCACCGAGAACTGGCGCTCCCGTTGGTACTCCGGCAAGGATTACAAGGCCACTCTGAAGAGCGACCTTGCCATCCGCAAGTTCCTCACCGCTCGTCTGAAGGACGCCGCCCTTTCTCGCGTCGAGATCGAGCGCGCCGGCGACAAGGTGAAGGTCATCATCTTCACCGCGCGCCCCGGCATCGTCATCGGCAAGAAGGGCACCGAGATCGAGTCCCTGCGTAAGGACATCGAGAAGGTTTCCGGCAAGACCGGCGGCGAGCTTTCCGTCGAGGTCATCGAGATTAAGCGTCCCGAGCTTGACGCTACGCTCGTTGCCCAGAGCATCGCCGAGCAGCTCGAGCAGCGCGTCGCTTTCCGTCGCGCCATGCGCAAGGCTGTTCAGTCTGCCCGTAAGTCCGGCGCCAAGGGTATTCGTATCCAGTGCTCCGGTCGTCTGGGCGGCGCCGAGATGGGTCGTCGCGAGTGGTACCGCGAGGGTCGCGTGCCGCTGCACACCCTGCGCGCCAAGATTGATTATGGCACCGCCACTGCCCATACCATCATGGGCTCTTGCGGCGTGAAGGTTTGGATCTACCTGGGCGAGAAGCTTCCCGGCCAGCCTGCTCCGAACCCTGCACTTGAGGGCGCTCCTCGCCAGCGTCGCGGTGGCCGCAACGAAGGTAGGAGGTAAGTAGATGCTCGCACCTAAGCGTATCGCTCACCGCAAGGTGATGCGTGGTTCGATGAAGGGCAAGTCCAAGGGCTGGACCAAGCTGAACTTCGGCGATTACGGCCTGGTGGCTCTCGAGGCTCACTGGATCACGAACCGCCAGATCGAGGCCGCTCGTGTTGCTATGACCCGTTACATGAAGCGTGGCGGTCGTGTCTGGATTACCATCTTCCCGGACAAGCCCATCACCAAGAAGCCCGCTGAGACCCGCATGGGTAAGGGCAAGGGTAACCCCGAGGGTTGGGTTGCCGTTGTCAAGCCGGGTCGCGTAATGTTCGAAATCAACGGCGTTGATGAGGCCATTGCTATGGAGGCCCTGCGTCTGGCTGCCCACAAGCTGCCCATCAAGACCAAGGTCATCACCCGTGCCGAGTCTGACGCGAAGGAGACCAACTAATGAAGCCCGCAGAGATCAGGGAGCTCGACGACAAGCAGCTTCAGGAGAAGCTCAAGGAGTGCCGTTCCGAGCTGTTCAACCTCCGTTTTCAGATGGCCACGAGCCAGCTTGACAACACGGCTCGCGTGACGAACGTCAAGAAGGATGTTGCTCGTATCCTTACTGAGATTCGTGCCCGTGAGATCGCTGCCCAGAAGAACCAGGAGTAACAATGGCTGAGGAGCGCAACCGCCGCAAGGTTCGCCAGGGTGTCGTCACTTCCATCATGGGCGACAAGTCCGTTGTCGTGACCACCACTGAGCGCAAGCGTCACCCCAAGTACGGCAAGATGATGACCTCGACCAAGAAGTTCCACGTCCATGACGAGAACAACGAGTGCCAGGTCGGCGACACCATCCGTATCATGGAGACTCGCCCGCTGTCTGCCACCAAGCGTTGGCGTCTGCTTGAGATCGTTGAGCGCGCGAAGTAAGTACCCTTTTGCCGGTGCGCGTCTGCGCACCGGCTTTCCCCGTGGCATGTAAGCCGCAAGATGCGGGCCTACCTCTGTCACCTGAAAGCATCATTCGGAGGATGCAATGATCCAAGCAGAAACTATGCTCAAGGTCGCCGATAACTCCGGTGCACGCAAGCTGAAGTGCATCAAGGTTCTCGGCGGTTCCAAGCGTCGTTACGCCGGCGTGGGCGATGTTGTCATTTGCGCCGTGCAGGAGGCTCTCCCCGGCGGCAATGTTAAGAAGGGTTCTGTCGTGCGCTGCGTCATCGTTCGCACGAAGAAGGAGATTCGTCGCAAGGACGGAAGCTACATCCGCTTCGACGACAACGCCGCTGTTCTGATTGACGCCGGCGGCAACCCCAAGGGCACCCGTGTCTTTGGTCCCGTGGCCCGTGAGCTCCGCGATCGCAAGTACCTCAAGATCGCTTCCCTGGCTCCCGAGACCCTTTAAGGAGAAGTGGAAGAAATGGCTAAGCTTACCGTTCGCAAGGGCGACAACGTCAAGGTTCTTAACGGCAAGGATGCCGGCAAGACCGGCGAGATTATCCGCGCCCTTCCTGCTGATGGCAAGGTCGTCGTCAAGGGCGTCGCCATCGTCAAGAAGTCCGTCCGTCCTTCTCAGCAGAACCCCCGTGGTGGCATCATCTCCAAGGAGGCTGCCATCAACGTGTCCCGCGTTCAGCTCATCTGCCCCAAGTGCGGCAAGCCGACCCGCGTCGGCCATGGTGGTCAGAGCGCCGAGGGCAACAAGATCCGCATCTGCAAGAAGTGCGGCGCTGAGTTCTAAGTTCAACACGACAATTTAGACAAGTCGTGGATTATTTGGCCTCGTCTGGATTATTCCGGGCGAGGCCTTTATTATGTAGTGCTTGGCTCCCAGAGTGGTTCTGGGAGGTGTCGGGCGTTCCCGGCACTTAAAACCCCGTAAGAGGAGAAGTATCAATGGCAGATCAGCCCCGTCTCAAGACCGCTTACTTCGAGAAGGTTCGTCCTGAGCTTCAGGAGAAGTATCAGTACACGAACGTTCACCTGATTCCCCGTCTTGAGAAGATTGTTGTCAACATGGGTGTCGGCGAGGCCGCCACGGACTCCAAGGCCATCGACGGCGCTGTGTCCGACCTGCGCACCATCACCGGCCAGCAGCCTATGATCGCCCGCGCCCGCAAGTCCATCGCCTCCTTCCACCTGCGCGAGGGCATGCCCATCGGCGCCAAGGTGACCCTGCGTGGCGACCGCATGTGGGAGTTCTTCGACCGTCTGGTGTCCATCGACATCCCCCGTATCCGCGACTTCCGTGGCTTCTCCACCAAGTCGTTCGACGGTCACGGCAACTACTCCATGGGCGTCAAGGAGCAGCAGATCTTCCCCGAGATTCCTTATGACAAGATCGACCGCGTTCGTGGCATGGACATCACGTTCGTGACCACCGCTACCACCGACGCTGAGGGCGAGGCCCTTCTGCGCGGTCTGGGTTTCCCCTTTGTGAAGTAAAGGCTTTTCGCCTTTGCCTCAATAGCGTGTCTTCAGTAACGAGTGTTGTAGAGGAGGAAGAGTGGCTAAGAAATCGATGATCGCCGCAGCTGAGCGTGAGCCGAAGTTTTCGACTCGTCAGCACAACCGTTGCATGCGTTGCGGGCGTCCCCGCGCCTACTATCGCAAGTTCGGTCTGTGCCGAGTCTGCTTCCGTGAGCTTGCTAGCAATGGCGAACTCCCTGGCGTCAAGAAGGCTAGCTGGTAGCTTAGCGTCAGGGGACCTGTTCTGATAGGCGCGACCGCTATGGGCGGAAGCGAACCTCTGGACAGTCTCATCCAGAACTATAGGAGGAACTAATGAACCTGAGTGACCCGATCGCAGATATGCTTACGCGTATTCGCAACGCGAACTCTGCGAACAAGGCCACGGTCTCGATGCCTTCCAGCAAGAAGCTGCTCGAGATCGCTCGTGTTATGAAGGAGGAGGGCTACATCGCCGACTATGTCGTCGAGGCCGGCACTCCCCATGACGACCTTGTCATCACCCTCAAGTACGGCGAGCGTCGCGCCAAGGTTATCCGCGGCATCCGTCGTATCTCCAAGCCCGGCCTGCGCATCTTCGTGGGCAAGGATGACCTTCCCCGCGTCATCGGCGGCCTGGGCATCGCCATCATCTCTACGTCCAAGGGTGTTATGACCGACCGCGACGCCCGTAAGCTCGGCGTCGGCGGCGAAGTCATCGCCTACGTTTGGTAACGGACTGCTGGAAAGGAGCAACCACCGTGTCCCGTATCGGTAAGAAGCCCATCCCGGTCCCTGCCGGCGTTGAAGTGACCATCAACGGTACTGACGTGACCGTTAAGGGTCCTAAGGGCGAACTGAGCAAGTCTTTCTACGAGCTGCTGACCATCGAGCAGGAGGGCAACGAGATCGTCGTTACCCGTCCTGACGATTCTCGCACCTGCCGTGCCATGCACGGTCTTACCCGCACTCTGCTGAACAACATGGTTGTTGGCGTTTCCGAGGGCTTCTCCAAGAAGCTCGAGCTTCAGGGCGTCGGCTACCGTGTCGCTCTCAAGGGCAAGAACCTTGAGCTCGCTCTTGGTTTCTCTCACCCCGTGATTGTGGAGCCTGAAGAGGGCATCTCGTTCGAGGTTCCGGACAACACGCACATCATTGTCAAGGGCATTGACAACCAGCGCGTTGGCCAGGTTGCCGCTGACATCCGCTTCATCCGTCCTCCTGAGCCTTACAAGGGCAAGGGCGTTCGTTACGACGGTGAGGTTGTCCGCCGCAAGCTCGGTAAGGCCTCGAAGTAGTAGAGTAGAACCGAGGTTTTCTCTCGGTCGTATGCGAGGAGACTTAGCATGAACAAGCACAAGGCGAAGCAGGAGCGTCTCGCTCGTCGCCATCGCGCGGTTCGCGGCAAGATCTCGGGCACTCCCGCCCGCCCGCGTCTGTGCGTCACCCGTTCCAACGCCAACATCTATGCTCAGGTCATCGATGACGTTGCTGGCAAGACCCTTGTCAGCGCTTCTACCCTTGACGCTGAGTTCAAGGCTACCGGCAAGGTTGGCTCCAACAAGGAAGCTGCCACGTTTGTTGGCGAGCTTGTTGGCAAGCGTGCCGTTGAGGCTGGCATCACCACGGTCTCCTTCGACCGCGGCGGCAACCTCTACCACGGCCGCGTGGCCGCCCTCGCCGACGGTGCTCGCAGCGCCGGCCTGGTCTTCTAGGAGGAGAACGAATGCCGCGTAATCGCCAGAATGAGACCGCTCAGCCCGAGCTGCAGGAGCGTGTCGTCTTTATCAACCGCGTTTCCAAGACCGTCAAGGGCGGTCGCCGCATGTCCCTTTCCGCTCTGGTCGTCGTGGGCGACGGCAAGGGCAACGTGGGCGTCGGCATGGGCAAGTCCGCTGAGGTGCCGCTGGCCATCCAGAAGGGTATCGAGGACGCCAAGAAGAACATGTTCTTCATCCCTGTTACCGAGGAGGGCACCATTCCTCACGAGGTCGAGGGCCACTTCGGCGCTGGCCGCGTTGTTCTGAAGCCCGCTGTTCCCGGTACCGGTATTATCGCCGGCGGCCCTGTTCGCGCCCTTTGCGAGCTGGCTGGCATCAAGAACATCCTCGGCAAGTCCCTGGGTACGAGCAACGCCATGAACATCGTGAAGGCTGCCGCCGAGGGCTTCTCTCGTCTTGAGAGCAACGAGGCCGCTGCTGCCCGCCGTGGTATCTCCGTTGCCCAGATGTTCGTCGGCAAGGAGGCCTAAGAATGGCTGAGCAGACCAAGACCCTGCGCATCAAGCAGGTTAAGAGCACCATCGGCTATCCTCAGGATCAGCGCGACACCATGCGTTCCCTGGGCCTGCGTCGTATCAACAACGTCGTGGAGTTCGCCGACAGCCCCTCCGTGCGCGGTATGATCCTCAAGGTTCGTCACCTCGTCACGGTCGAGGAGATCTAGGAGTAATCATGCAGCTTAACGATCTTTATCCTGCGCCTGGTTCGCGCAAGGACCGCAAGCGCGTCGGTCGCGGTAACTCCGGCTACGGCGGAACCACGGCTGGCCGCGGCCAGAAGGGCCAGAAGTCTCGTTCCGGTGGCGGCAAGGGCCCCGGCTTCGAGGGTGGCCAGATGAAGCTTGCCATGCGTCTTCCTAAGCTCCCTGGCTTCAGGAACCCCACGCGTGTCGAGTACGCTCCTGTCAACCTGGCTCGTCTCGACGCTCTGTTCAACGATGGCGATGTCGTGGATAACGACGCCCTCGTTGCCAAGAACGTCATCAAGAAGAGCACGACGCTGGTGAAGGTTCTCGGCGATGGCGACATCACCAAGAAGCTTACCGTGAAGGTTGACAAGGTTTCCGCCTCCGCACAGGCCAAGATTGAGGCTGCAGGAGGGAAGGTAGAGCTTCCGTGCTAACTGCTATCCTCAACGCTTTCCGGGTACCTGAACTGAGGAAAAAGATTCTCTTCACTCTGGGAATCATTGTTTTGTACCGTATCGGTTCATACATTCCTCTTCCCGGCATTCCGTTTGGGGATTTGGTTAGCCAGTTTGAGGACGCAAACGGCGGCATGGCTAACACGATGGCCCTGCTTAACCTCTTTGCAGGTGGCGCGCTTTCGTACGTGTCGTTGTTCTCTCTGGGTATCATGCCTTACATCACCGCCTCCATTATCCTGCAGATGATGCAGGCGGTGATTCCTTCTCTTCGCGAGCTTGCGAAGGAGGGCGAGACTGGGCAGCGTAAGATTACCCAGTACACGCGTTATCTGACGATTGTTCTGTCGCTCGTCAATGCCATCGGCTACCTCTTGCTCTTCAAGAGTCCTTCCTATGGCATTAGTTTTGCCGGCATGGGTGTGCCTGAAGCACTCATGGACGTCATGATTGTGTTTGGTTTTGTTGTCGGCTCCGTTCTCATCATGTGGCTCGGTGAGCTCATCACCCAGCACGGCGTGGGCAACGGTATGTCTCTCATCATCTTTGCAAACATCATGTCCCGTCTGCCTCAGGCCATTTTCTCCTCCGTTGAGTACAACTCCTACGGTGAGCTGATTACGATTCTGGTAATCATCGTCATTCTCGTGGTCATCCCCCCGATTATCTTTATCGAGCGCGGACAGCGTAGGATTCCGATTCAGTATGCCAAGCGCGTTGTTGGCAGGAGGATGATGGGTGGTCAGACCACGTACCTTCCCATCAAGGTGAACACTGCGGGCGTCATTCCGATCATCTTTGCGTCTTCTCTGCTTTACATTCCGGCTCAGCTTGCTGTCTTCTTCCCCAATGTGGAATGGATCCAGGTTTTCTCTAATGCTGTGTCGGCTGGTTGGCTTAACTGGCTGCTTTCTTTCGCACTGATCATCTTCTTCGCGTACTTCTACACGGCGATGGTGTTCAATCCGGAGGATACGGCTGACAACCTTCGCAAGCAGGGTGGCTTCATTCCCGGGGTTCGTCCGGGTGCAGCTACGGCTCGTTACATCAAGGACGTGCTCAACCGCATCACGCTCCCTGGTGCCATCTTCATTGCTCTGATTGCCGTTGTCCCGAGCATTCTGTTCTACTTCACGGACAACACGCTTATTCAGGCCTTTGGCGGCACCTCGATTCTGATTATGGTTGGCGTTGCTCTTGATACAATGAGCAAGGTTGAGAGCCAGCTTAAGATGCACGACTATGGCGGCTTCTTTAAGTAAGTCTCATATTCGTTCCCTTATGGGCGGGCTTTGCCCGCCCATTTTTTTAGACAAGGAGGCTCACGTGAATCTCGTTCTGCTCGGTGCTCCTGGCGCAGGTAAGGGCACGCAATCTCAGTTCATTATCGACGAGTTCGGTCTTCCCCACATCTCGACGGGCGACATCCTTCGTGCGGCTGTGAAGGAAGGCACGCGCCTGGGCCTCAAGGCCAAGGGCTATATGGAGTCTGGCGCTCTCGTGCCCGACGAGCTCATCATCGACCTCATGCAGGAGCGTCTTGCTCAGCCGGATTGCCAGAAGGGTTTCATCCTCGACGGCTTCCCCCGCACCACCACGCAGGCCGCCGCTCTGGATACGGTGCTCTCTGCTGATGGCCGCCGTATCGACGCTGCCGTTGCCATCGAGGTTCCCGACGACGTTATCGTCGAGCGCCTTTCGTCTCGCCGCGTCTGCCGTGCATGCGGTTACACCGGCACTGCCGCCGATGCCGAGTGCCCCCAGTGCTCCGGCGAGATGTATCAGCGCTCGGATGACAACCCCGAGACGATTCAGAACCGTCTCACCGTCTACCACAACTCCACCGCTCCGCTCATCAACTACTATGCCGGCGCTGGCGTTCTCGTGGAGATTGACGGCAACCGCCCGGTCGACGAGGTCTATGCTGACGTGAAGGCCGCTATCGTCAATGATTAAGCTCAAGTCTGCTCAAGACATCGAGGGCATGAAGGTCTGCGGCGCCCTTTCCAAAGAGGCACTTCGTCTTACGGGTGAAATGGTCAAGCCCGGCGTATCTACGTGGGAGCTCGACAAGTTCTGCGAGGATTTCATTCGCATGCATGGGGGAGTGCCGGGGTTCAAGGGCTACGGTGGCTTTCCTGGATCGATTTGCGCCTCCATCAACGACGAGGTTGTCCACGGTATTCCTTCCAAAGATCGCATCCTGTGCGAGGGAGACATCATCTCCATCGACACGGGTGCTACCGTGAACGGCTGGGTGGGCGACAATGCCTGGACGTTTGCCGTGGGCCACATCTCCAATGAGCGCAAAGCCCTGCTTGAGGTGACTCGCGACTGCCTCGCTTTGGGAATCGAGCAGGCTGTGCCTGGCAATCGCCTTGGTGACATCGGCTATGCGATTCAGTCGCACGCCCAGAAGCATGGGTATGGCGTGATTCGCGAGTATGTTGGTCACGGCATTGGGCGCAAGATGCATGAGGAGCCCAACGTTCCCAACTATGGCAGGCGTGGCTTTGGCATCAAGCTTGAGGTTGGTATGTGCCTGGCGATTGAGCCGATGATTACCATGGGCCGTCGTCATGTCCATACGCTTGGGAACGACTGGACTGTCGTCACCAATGATGGCAGCATGGCGGCTCACTTCGAGAACACCATCGCGATTACCAAGGACGGCCCGGTCATCACGACCGCAGAGTCCGGTTTTGATCCGATGGATGTGGATTGCGGGCGCAACGCTTCTTGCTAAGAAGGCGCGCCCATGTCGTACATGTCTCTAACGTCGGATGTTTTGTGAATCACTACAACAGCCGGCGCTAGTGGTGTATGATGCACTGTCGTATGCGGTTCGAGTGAAAGTGGAGTAACGTGAGCAAGCGCGAAGATGCAATCGAGCTTGAGGGGACGGTCGTTGAGCCTCTCCCTAACGCTATGTTCAAGGTGGAGCTTGAGAACGGTCACACCGTTTTGGCTCACATCTCCGGCAAGATACGTATGCACTACATCCGTATCCTTCCCGGTGACCGAGTTGTTATCGAGCTTTCTCCGTACGACCTGACGCGCGGCCGTATCACTTATCGTTATAAGTAATCGCTTTCTCGATTACCCTTTGCTTTAACTTGCTTCCGACGGGTGGTATTTAGACCACGCAGGAGGTAAGGGTTCGTATGCGTTTCGGCACCAACGTCTGCGGCTGGACGAAGATATAGTGTGTTGGTTCAACCGAAAGGAAAAGGCAATGAAGGTACGCCCTTCGGTCAAGAAGATTTGCGACAAGTGCAAGATTGTCCGTCGCCACGGCAAGATTCTTGTTGTGTGTGAAAACCCGCGCCACAAGCAGCGTCAAGGTTAAGAGAGGAGAGAGCGTTGGCCCGTATCTTTGGCGTCGACCTCCCGCGCGAGAAGCGTGTTGAGATTGGCCTTACCTACATCTACGGCATTGGCCGTACCACCGCCACCAAGCTTTGCGCTGAGACTGGCGTAGATCCCTCTACTCGTGTCAAGGACCTGACCGAGGACGAGGTTACGAAGCTCCGCGATGCCATCGACGGCAAGTACCTCGTCGAGGGCGACCTTCGTCGTGAGACTTCCCAGAACATCAAGCGCCTTATGGACATCGGCTGCTACCGTGGCCTGCGTCACCGTAAGGGTCTGCCTGTCCGTGGTCAGCGCACCCACACCAACGCTCGTACCCGCAAGGGTCCCCGTCGTCAAATCGGTGCGAAGAAGAGGGGCTAAGCTACAATGGCAACCAACAAGAAGGCTGTTAAGACTCGCGTGAGGCGCGCCGATCGTAAGAACATCGCTGTCGGCCAGGCTCACATCAAGAGCTCGTTCAACAACACCATCGTTTCCATCACCGACCCCCAGGGCAACGTCATCGCTTGGCAGTCCGCTGGCACCGTCGGTTTCAAGGGTTCGCGCAAGTCCACTCCCTTTGCTGCCCAGATGGCTGCTGAGGCTTGCGCCAAGGCTGCCCAGGATCACGGCATGCGCAAGGTCGCCGTTTTCGTCAAGGGCCCGGGCTCTGGTCGTGAGACCGCCATTCGTTCCCTGCAGGCTGCCGGCCTGGAGGTCACGAGCATTCAGGACAAGACTCCCACTCCGCACAACGGTTGCCGTCCGCGCAAGCGTCGTCGCGTGTAAGTAAGGAAGGATCACTAATATGGCAGTGGATAGGACCCCTGTACTCAAGAGGTGCAGGTCCCTGGGTATCGATCCCATCGTCATGGGTTATACCAAGGAGTCCAAGCGCAACCCCCAGAAGCGTCGTCGTCGCCAGGAGAGCGAGTACGGCGTGCAGCTGCGCGAGAAGCAGAAGGCCAAGTTCATCTACGGCGTTCTGGAGAAGCAGTTCCACATGTACTATGAGAAGGCTCGCCGCATGAACGGCGTCACCGGCAGCAACCTGATGTCGCTGCTCGAGACCCGTCTGGACAGCGTTGTCTTCCGTCTCGGCTTTGCCCGCACCCGCAAGGAGGCTCGCCAGACCGTGAGCCACGGCCACATCTGCGTCAACGGCCGTCGCGTCGACATCGCTTCCTTCCACGTGAAGCCCGGCGACGTCGTGTCTGTTGCCCCCAAGGCCAAGGACATGCTGGTCATCAAGAGCGCCATCGTGTCCGCCGAGAACCGTCAGGTTCCCAGCTGGCTCGAGGTTGACATCGAGAAGCTTCAGGGCACCGTCCTGAACGTTCCTTCCCGCGATCAGATTGACATGGACATCCAGGAGCAGCTCATCGTCGAGCTTTACTCGAAGTAATTTTCGGCTTACGAGTCTGGAGGTACTACATGTCAGAGTTCATCAAGCCTGAGGTTACTGTTGAGGGCATCAACGAAACCGTCACCCGTTTTACGGTTGAGCCGCTTGAGCGCGGTTTCGGCGATACGCTCGGCAATTCGATGCGCCGAGTTCTCCTGTCCTCTCTTGACGGTGCCGCTGTCGAGGCTATTCACATCGAAGGCGTGCAGCACGAGTTCCAGTCCCTGGCCGGAGTTCGCGAGGACGTTACGGACATTGTCCTGAACGTCAAGGGGCTGGTCTTCAGCTCCAACAACATTGGCGACGAGGCAACTGCCACGGTCGACATCGACGGCCCGGCAGTGGTGACCGGTGGGGACTTTTTCGTCCCCGCCGAGTTCGATCTCGTCAATCCCGACCACGTGATTGCCACCCTCGAGGACGGCGTTCACTTCACGATGTCCATGCGCATCGGGTGCGGTCGCGGTTACGCCAGCGGTGAGACCAATGCTCGCGTGGACGATTCCATCGGTATCATCCACGTCGACAGCCTGTACTCGCCGGTTCGTCGTTGCACGAAGTTCGTTGAGTCTTGCCGCGTTGGTCAGCGCACCGACTATGACAGGCTCGTGCTTGAGGTTGAGACCAACGGGGCGCTCACGCCCACCGAGGCTGTTGTTCAGGCTGCGAACATCGTCAACCAGCATGTCAATGCTTTCCTCACGCTCAACACTGAGGCGAGCACTCCTGAGGAGACCTCCATCTTCGCCCAGGAGGAGGTTGCCGACAACGTTGAGCTCGACAAGCGTATCGATGACCTTGATTTGTCTGTCCGTTCGTTCAACTGCCTGAAGCGCGCCGGCATTCACTCCGTGCGTCAGCTTCTGGATTTCAGCGAGAACGACCTTCTTAACATTCGCAACTTCGGCGTCAAATCCATTGAGGAAGTCAAGGACAAGCTTGACTCCATGGGTATGAGCCTGAAGCAGTAGGATCGGGAGATCACAAGCATGAGGCACAACAAGAAGCATGGGCAGAAGCTGGGAACTGATGCTTCCCACACCAAGGCTATGAAGCGTAGCCTGGTTTGCTCCCTCTTCATCAACGATCGCATCAAGACCACTGAGACCCGCGCTAAGGCCATCCGTGGCGACGTGGATCGCATCATCACTTGGGCCAAGCGCGGCGACCTGCACAGCCGTCGTCTGGCCATCGCCAAGCTGAACGACAAGGAGATCGTGCGCGAGGTCTTCGACAAGGTTCAGCAGGGCATGTGGGCCGACCGCACCTGCGGTTTCTCCCGCATCATCAAGCTTGGGCCCCGTAAGGGCGACAACGCTCCTATGGTCATCATCGAGCTCGTGACCGAGCCTTGTACGCCCAAGAAGAAGGCTGCTGCCGTTGAGGTTGCCCCCGTGGCTACCGAGCAGGCTGCTCCCGTTGAGGAGACCGCCGAGGCCAAGGCTGAGTAAGCCCAATCTGAGCATTCTTTGCTAAAAGGAGGTCCTTCGGGGCCTCCTTTTTTGTTTGAGAGGTATGCATGTCGCTTCGCGTCTCCCATCTGTCTACATCGAAGGCCACTCTGGGTGCGGCGGGCACATCGCCGTCGGGCAACGGCGGCGCATTCGCCCTGCAGGATATAGATTTCACCTTGAAGCCGGGGGAGCGTCTTGCGGTGGTGGGATCCAACGGTTCGGGCAAGTCCACGCTGCTGAGGGCCCTGCTTGGCCTGGTTGACCTCCAGGGCGGTACGGTCGTGTTTGATGATGGGCGCGGCGCGAGGGGAGATGTAAGCGCGGCCGGCAAGGCGGAGGGGTCTGTCGCCCGGGATGGCATGCATGGGGCCGATTCCTCCGTGCCCAAGAATGGGGGACAGGGGCACTCATCGCCAGGCTATACGCTGCAGCCGACGTCCGTGCGTGCTGATTCGGGGCAGGGGCACCCATCGCGAAGCTGTATGTCGCGGCCGACGTCCGTTTCTGCGAATTCCGGGCAGGGGAGGTGCGAGCACCTTGCGGACTTTGCCTATGTGCCGCAAGACCCTGAAGCCGGCTTCGTGTGTACGTCCGTGTTTGACGAGGTCGCCTTCGGCTTGTGCAACCTTGGTCTTCCGCCTCAGCAGATTGAGGCTCGCGTTCTGGACGCTTTGCAAGACTGCGGCATAGAGGCGCTTTCTGGCAAGAACGTCTCGCAACTGTCGGGCGGACAAAAGCAATTGACGAGCATCGCAAGCGCCTTGGCCTTGAGGCCGCGCGTGCTGTTGCTCGACGAGCCCTTCTGCATGCTGGACGACCGGTCGGTAAGGGCCGTCAAGGCAGCGCTGCGTGCGGGTGAGGCCGACATGAGCGTTATCGAGGTGACGCACAACCTTGGGGACGTTCTTGAGTTTGACAGGCTCGTGGCGATGCGCCAGGGCGAGATAGCTTGGCGGGGTATGCCCGCAACATTCGTGAGTGATTCTGCGCTCGTGCGCTCTTTTGGCGTGCGCGGTAGTTGCGGTGAAAGCTCTGTGTCCTTGACGGACGTGCGTGGTGCTGACTATACGCCGCCACCTGCGCCCGAAGCTGGTACGGGCTTGTTGCTCTGCGATTGCTCCTATGCATACGATGGCCAAGAAGAGGGCCTGCGAGGTGTCTCGCTGCGCGTCAATCAGGGCGAGCTTGTGGCCCTTGTGGGAGATTCGGGCTCGGGCAAGACCACGTGTGCGTGCCTTGCGGCGGGGTTGCTCAAGCCCCAGTCGGGGGTCGTAGTGTGCAATGGCAAGAACGTGTGCCCCGGCGATGTGGGCATAGCTTTTCAGCGTGTCCAAGACCAGCTGTTCCGGCCGACGGTTCTCGACGACGTTATGTTCGGCCCCTTGCGAAAGGGCCGTGACGTGCAGGATGCCCGGGCAAAGGCACAGACGGCCCTGACGGCTGTGGGTTTGGACCCGACGGTGTTCGGGCAGCTCAACCCGCATTTGCTTTCGGGGGGAGAGAAGCGCAGAGTCGCGCTCGCCGGCGTGCTTGCCATGGACACGGCTTTTGTGATCCTCGACGAGCCGACGCTGGGCCTGGACACGGCCGGCATGGAGTGCCTGCTCGCCACGGTACGCACCCTGCTCGACCAGGGCAGGGGAATACTCGTCATCACGCATGAGCCGCAGGCTTTCACGGGACTCATGACGAGGGCTTACAGGCTTGAAAAGGGCAAGGCGGCTTGCATCGAGGTGAGTCTTGATGCTTACTCTGATCCCGAAGCCCAGGCAGCTTCGGGTTCGGTTCGCTGTGCTGCAGACGAACTGGGCGTACTAGGAAACGCGATGGGGAAGATACCTCACACCGGGGGTGACGGCAGCTTAACCTGCAATGCAGGCAAACGTCGACCCGAAGGCGATTGCAAACCCCCCGGCGGCGATGATGGCGAAGCCGGTCAGCTTCGGCCTGAAAGCGTTCGCAAACATCCCGGCGGTAATGATAGCGAAGCCGGTTGGCCTCGGTCCGAAAGCGCCTGCAAGAGCCTCGGCGGCGATGACGGCGAGGTCGCTCCGCGCCAGTCCGAGAGCGGTTGCAAGCACTCCGGGGGCAATCACGGTAAGGTTGCCCCGCTTCGACCCGAAGGTGACCGCAAGGATTACGGCGTCGATCACGGTGATGTCGCCTCTTTGGATGCTGCCCCTCGCGTTGACGGCCGTTGCCCTCAGTCGCCAAAGGGGCATGGTGCCGTTTGCCCCAAGTTGCCAGGGGAGCCCAGCTCCGTCTGCCCCAAGCGCTCAAAGGGCCGCGGCACCGTCGATCCCAAGTCGCCTCACACCTCGTCCGCGCGAAGCGCCGCCCCCGCAGGCTCCTCGTTGAACCCAATCGCCTGGTTGTTGGCCTGTGCCGTCTGCTCGGTGTGCGTTCTGGGAATCGATGCGCCCCTTGCCGTCGCGGTCGCCTGGGCGGTCGCCTTGGGCGTTTTCGGCCATGTGGGCGGGTCGTTCCGCCGCCTCGGGAAGGCGATTGGCGCCCTGGGCTTGATGTACGCGCTTGTCATCGTCAGCGCCGCCCTGGTGTTCGACGGCAGCGCCGACCTCGCCCTCGTCGGCACTGTCGGCCTCACATGGGCGGGTGCTGCAAGGGGAGCGCTCACGGTCGCACGCCTCATGCTCCTTGTGGTCATCTCGCTCGCGCTCGTGCATGCATGCAGCTCAGAGGAGCTCATGGACGCGCTTGGGGCGATTCTGGCCCCCTTGCGCCGAGTCGGCCTGCCGGTCGCAGACGTTTGCGTGATGTTGTCGCTGGCCTTGCGCTGCATCCCCTTGACGGCCGAGCAGGTTGCTTCTATCGCGCGGGCCCAAAACGCGCGCGGGGCACAGGTGGGTCTGTCGGGCAACCCTGTTCGTAAGGTTCTTTCCTATGTGCCCCTCCTTGCGCCTGCATGCATTGCCATGTTTCGCTATGCTGAAGACTTTGCAGTGGCGCTGCAGGCCAAGGGTTTTACGGGCACTTGCCCGACTGCGCTGCACCGTAGGGCCATGACGCCCCGCGATTGGGCGGTCGGCATCTCGGTGTGCCTGTGCGCCATAGCTGCAGCCTTGTTCCTTTAAGTCTTCGCAAGGGGTGGACGTATGGATGAGACCACGTTGGTTGCTCCGGGGGAGGAGACGCTCGTCATACGCGTCGGCTATGACGGCGCAGGGTATGCCGGGTTTGCCGAGCAGCCCAAGCAGACCCACGTCAAGACGGTCGCCGGCGAGCTTCGCCAGGCCCTGCAGACCATCCTGCGCCGCGACGTCGAGCTGACGTGCGCCGGTCGCACGGACGCGGGCGTCCATGCGCGCGCCCAGTACGTGAGCCTTCCCTTCTCGGGCGAGGAGTTCGAGCAGCACAGCTCCGAGAAGCTCCTGCGCTCGCTCGGTGCGGTGCTTCCCGACGATATCCGCGCCCACGAGCTCTTCCGTGCCCCGCAGGGCTTCTCGGCGCGCTTTGACGCGCGTGCCCGCCGGTATCGCTATCGATTGTCGTCGGGGCCGGTCGCGCCCCTCTTCTGCGCCGATTGGTGCTGGTGGATTCGCTCGGCGCGTCCCGACGTGCTCGACGTCGAGGCCATGAACCGGGCGGCCCGCATCCTCATCGGCGAGCACGACTTCAAGAGCTTCTGCAAGGCGCAGAGCGCGCAGGACAAGCCCACCTGCCGTTTCGTCATGTCTGCGGCCTTCGAGCGCGAGTGCGTCTTGGGGGAGGACACGCTCGTCTTCGACATTGTGGGCAACGCGTTTCTCCACTCGATGGTTCGCACGATTGTGGGGACGCTCGTCGAGGTCGGTCTGGGCCGCCGGCCCGTGGATTGGGTCGCCGAGGTGCTCGCAGCCCAGTCGCGCGATGCGGCAGGCCCCTGTGCGCCTGCCTGTGGTTTGACGTTTTGGGACGTGCACTATCCCAGCGATGTTTTGAAACCTTGGTAACGTATCATGCGGACTGTTTGACCGTCAGTGTCTCAGATAGGAGTGACTCTTGAAGACCAACCCGTCTTTCGCCAAGCTCGAGAAGAGCTACCTGTTCTCCACCATCGCCAAGAAGGTCGCGGCGTACAAGCAGGCCCATCCCGAGGCGGACGTCATCCGCCTGGGCATCGGCGACGTCACGCTGCCCATCGCCCCCAGCATCGTCGAAGCCATGCATGTGGCGGTCGACGAGATGGGCAAGGCGGAGACCTTCCGCGGGTACTGCGACGACGCCGAGGGCTATGAGTTTGCCCGCGAGGCAGTGAGGGGCTTCTATGCCGGCCTGGGTGTCGAGGTGGGCTTGGACGAGGTCTTCGTGTCCGACGGCGCCAAGAGCGACCTGGGCAACTTCCTTGACATCATCGAGCCCGGCTCGTCCGTCCTCATCCCCGACCCGGTGTACCCGGCCTATGTGGACACGAACGTCATGGCCGCCAACCACGTGATCTATGCGCATTCCAGCGTGGACGACGGCTTCCTGCCCATGCCCGAGGAGGGCGTGAGCGCCGATGTGATCTACATCTGCTCGCCGAACAACCCCACGGGCGCCACCTACGACGCCGCAGGCCTCAAGGCTTGGGTGGACTATGCGCTGGCCAACCGCGCCCTCATCATCTTCGACTCTGCGTATGAGAGCTTTATCCGCGACCCCGAGGTGCCGCACTCCATCTTCCAGATCGAGGGCGCGCGCAAGTGCGCGGTCGAGATCTCGTCGTTCTCCAAGCGCGCCGGCTTCACCGGCGTGCGCTGCGGCTTCACCATCGTCCCCAAGGACCTCGAGGTGGCCGACGCCGACCTCAACGCCTATTGGCGTCGCAGGCAGAACACCAAGTTCAACGGCGTTCCCTACATCGTGCAGCGTGCCTGCGAGGCGGCTCTGTCGCCCCAGGGCCTCAAGGAGACCACTGAGCAGGTGGATATCTACCTGTCCAACGCGCACACCATCGCCGCGGGTCTCGACAAGCTCGGCATCCGCTACACCGGCGGCAAGAACTCGCCCTACATCTGGCTCGAGTGCCCCGGCGGCATGAGCTCGTGGGAGTTCTTCGACCTGCTCCTTGAGGAGGCCCAGGTCGTGGGCACGCCTGGCGTGGGCTTCGGCCCTGCCGGCGAGGGCTACTTCCGTCTTTCCGCATTCGGTCGCACCGAGGCGTGCAAGGAGGCCATGGAGCGCATCGAGCGCGTCCTGAAGGAGAAGGGCGTCGTCGCCTAGCGCGGACACGCGTCCTGCGGCACGAGCCTTGCCGACTGCTTGCTGCTCCTCATCGCTGTTCGTTACGACGAGGCCCCGGCGTTGCAACCTTGTGGTTGCCGCGCCGGGGCCTCGCTTTTTGTGTCGCCTGCTCAGCTTGCGGCCGTTCGGGTGGCTCCGCCTCTCTACCAGCGCTTTTACCGCGCTATGAGGTCCACCACATCGAGGGCCGTCTCGCTGGTGGAGATGATATCCCGGCTCCCGAAGACGCAGACGCGCCCCTGCCCGGCCACGGCCTGAAGCGCGGGGGCCATGGCGTGCAGGTTCTCGGTGGTGCAGGCAAGCTCCTCGCGCCTAATCTGCGCACGCCAGTCGAGCGTGCGCCCGGCCAGGTAGAGGGTGTCGTTTCGGCGAGCTATCTGGTAGGGGCGCTTCGGGGCGTCGTGGGTGGCAACGGTGCTCACGATGTAGTCGTCCATGTCCTGCTGGGCGGGGGCGTAGCCTCCGAGCCAGGTGGCCGTGCCGTCCATGCGCTTGAGCGAGGCGTCGAGGTTGGGGTCGCGGTAGGTGTAGTAGCCCAGCTCGCCCTGGACGTCGCAGCGAAGGCCGCACCCGTAGGCACCTCCCTTGACGCGAATCTCGTTCCAGAGGTACTCGTAGTTGATAGCTTTTTGTGCGACGTTCCAGGCGCCGGAGAACGTGTTGCGCGCCGAGGCGCCCGAGAGCGCCTTTGCGACGAAGCACACATCCGCCGGCACGATAAAGGCCTCGTTGCGCCCCGTATCTGCGGGGATGACCAGGCGCTTCTCCGTGCTTGGCCGCTCGGTCAGGCCCAGCGTCTGCGCCTCGTCCCAATATGCCTTCAGGTCGGCCGCGCTGCCGGTGAAGCTGTGGTGGTCGCCCCCGCTTTGGAACACGCGGGCGCAGACGCCGGCCAAGCGGGCGGGTAGGGACTTCGATGCCTCATCCCAGCGGGCGAGCAGGTCGCAGACGAAGCGGTAGTAGTCGACGCCCCCGAAGTGCTGGGCGAGGCGGCGACGGTCGTCGGTGTAGCCGAAAGCGCGGGACAGCGCGTAGGAGTGCCCCGAGCTGGCGAAGCTCTGCTCAGAATCGAGCTTTTGCTGCTGCAGGATGGTTTTGATCTTGTCGGTGTCGCTGAAGTCGGTCTGCCCCCAGATGTGGCTGGGCAGCCATGCGAGGTCGGCCAGGTTCTCGGAGATAGCGCAGGCGCTTGCGAGCAGGTAGGCCCGGGGGGTCTGCGTGGCCGTGTCGAGCGTCACATGCGTCGTGAACGAAAGGCGCCCCAGACGGCTCTCCACGAGCAGGTCGAGCTGCGGCGCGCTGTACTGGGAGGTCTGGAGCTTGCCGAGCAGGCTGCAGGCAAGCGCGGCCAGGGGCAGCTCGTCCCAAGTGAGCGCGTCGAGCGGGAAGTAATGGTAGACGTAGTCGATGCGCCTCGTCTCCAGGTCGTAGTGCAGGCAGGGCAGGGGGGCGTCCTCTACCACGTGCCAGGGGTGCTCCAGGGGAGCGTCGCGCAAGTCCTCCACGCCCAGGTGAGGCAGGGTCGCCAGGGCCTCGGGGGAGTCGGGCGTGTCCTGGATGCGGTGGAGCCGCTCTGCGGCCTGCTCCACCTCGTCGAGGTCGAGGTCGGCGCTGGCGTCCGGGCAGGCCTGGGACTCCTCCTCGCCAAACTCCTCATCTTCGCCGTCCTCGCCGACGGTGAGGAGCTCGCAGCATGCGTGGTGCTTAGAACCCACGAAGACGTCGCGGACGAGCTCCTCCCAGTACGTGCCCTCCAGGCCTGCGCGCAGGCTCGCCATCGCATCCTCGTAGCGCAGGTAGTCGCAGGGCATGGCGTCGTCGTACAGCCAGCCGCACATGGCGTTGATGGCGAGCGCCACGCCGTCGGCCATGCCCGAGTCGCGCTCGCGCAGGTTGAAGTCGCAGGCGTCGAGCGCCGCCGTGAGCTCGGGGCGCGGGACGCCCTCGTCTGCCATGCGCGCAAGCTCGCCCTCGATGAGCTCGGCGAACTGCCCCGCGCAGCCCGGACGCGCGCCGCGCAGCTCAAAGGCCACGTAGGGCTGCTGCAGGCCGTCGAAGACGAAGCAGTCCACGTCGCAGCCCAGGCCGGAGTCCAGCACCTTCTTCTTGAGCGGCGCCTCGTTGCTGCCCATGAGCGCGTCGGAGAGGATCTCGCACGCCAGCATGTGCTCGCGGTCGCGGTAGGTGCCCACCACATAGCCCAGCAGCACGCACGCGTTGTCGGGGCTCGTGCGCATCGTGCGCGTGGCATGGAGGTTGACGCAGGGGGCCTGCATGGCGAGGGGGTTGGGGCCTGCGGCGCACGTGCGCTCGCTGGCCTGCGCGCGCCGGGCAAACGAGTCGATGAGCTCGAGCTCCTCGTCCAAGGCAATGTCGCCGTACAGCACGATGTGGGAGTTGGCCATGTTGTAGTGGCGCGCGTGGGTGTCGAGGTAGTTCTCGTAGGTGAGCGTCGGGATTACCTCGGGATTGCCGCCCGACTCGAAGCCGTAGGCGTTGTCGGGGAAGAGCGCCTCGTTGAGGCCGGCAAGGGCCACCTCGTCGGGGTCGGACATGGCACCGCGCATCTCGTTGAGCACCACGCCGTTGGTCACGAGGCGCCGCTCAGACCCCTCGCCCTCCACCTCGTAGTGCCAGCCCTCCTGCTCGAAGACGGCGCGCTTGGTGTAGAGCTGCGGGAAGAACACGGCGTCGAGGTAGACGCTCATGAGGTTCAGCAGGTCCTTCTCGTTGGTGCTCGCCACCGGGTACATCGTCTTGTCCGAGAAGGTGAGCGCGTTCAGGAAGGTCTGCATCGACGACTTGAGCAGGTTGACGAAGGGCTCCTTCACCGGGTACAGGTCGCTGCCGCACAGCACTGAGTGCTCGAGGATGTGGAAGACGCCCGTGCTGTCGGCCGGCGGGGTCTTGAAGGTGATGGAGAAGGACTTGTTGGCGTCGTCGTTGGCGAGCCACATGAGGGGGGCCTGCGTGGCCTTGTGGCGCATGATGACGGCGCGCCCGTCAATCTCGGGAAGGTCCTGGACGTCCGTCACCACGAAGCCGTGCAGCTCCTGCCCGCAGGTCAGGGCCTTCGCGGTGGCGCTCGACATATCCGCCATGGGGTTCTCCGCCTTTCTCTTGGTGAGTTGACGGCCGGATTGTACCCTTGCGCCGTGACCTCTCGGCGATAAAGCGGCCGTTTTGTGCGCCCAGTGGTCGTGGACGGGGTATCATGCCCGAAGGCTCACTATGGGCGCAACCTACCGAAAGGTCATTTCATGGCTAAGAAGCACAAGTTCGACTACTTCGACGCGTTTTATGAGCAGGCGCGCATCGCGCGCAAGGAGTCTCAGGCAATGCTGGAGCTGCTCGAGAACTTCAACGCCGACCCCGAGTGGCTGCGCGCCCGGATGCAGCAGATCCATCAGATTGAGAACGAGGGCGACGTCGTGGTGCATCAGGTGCTCGACAGCCTGGCCGTCGAGTTCCTTCCCCCCATCGACCGCGAGGACATCTCCGAGCTCGCCAACCTTCTCGACAACGTGACCGACGAGATCGAGGAGGTGGTGCAGCACATCTATATGTACGACTTCAAGGAGCTGCACCCCGGCTGCATCCCCACGGCCCGCGTCATCGACGCCGCCGTGGAGGCCCTGTGCGAGGCCACCAAGGCCTTCGCCGACTTCAAGAAGCACAAGAAGGCCGAGAAGGCCGAGAAGCTCCTCGTGGCCGTGCATGACCGCGAGAGCGAGGGCGACTCCCTGTACATCGAGAACAAGCGCGACCTCTTCGTGAACCACGCGAACGACTCCGCCGCATACCTCATGAGCTGGAACGGCATGTTCTCGCACATGGAAGCCGTCTGCGACAGCTGCGAAGACGTTGCGTGCGTAATGCAGAACGTCATTCTTAAGAACGCCTAAACCACAAAAGAGCGCTATCATTGGGGATTGCCGCGTTCCGCCCGGAGCGCGGCAAGTCCGTCTTTGCGCCGTTTACGCACGACGGACGTCTGTAGGCAAGCCACCCGAACCGACACGGGGTGGCACAGACCGATTAGGGAGACTCCCCAATGACGAGCGTTCTCAACGAGCATTCCACGCACACCCATACGTGCGGTGAGCTGCGCGCCGACAACATCGGCGACACCGTCACCCTCAACGGCTGGGTTCAGCATCGCCGCGACCACGGCGGTCTCATCTTCGTGGATCTGCGCGACCGCGAGGGCCTCACGCAGTGCACCTTCGACCCCGAGCTTTCCGGGGCCGAGGCCTTCCACACCGCTGAGACCATTCGCCCTGAGTGGCCCATCTCGGTGACCGGCACCGTCCGTCACCGCCCCGACGACACGGCCAACCCCAACATGGCCACCGGTGAGGTGGAGGTCCTGGTCGTCGACGTGAAGGTCATCAACACCTCCAAGACCCCGCCCTTCCAGATCGAGGACGGCATCGACACGGCCGAGGACACGCGCCTGCGCTATCGCTACCTCGACCTTCGCCGTCCCGAGATGTTCAACAACCTCAAGGTGCGCAACGACTTCACCTGGGGCATGCGCGAGGCCCTGCACAAGCGCGCCTTCCTTGAGGTGGAGACCCCCATCCTCTTCAAGTCCTCTCCCGAGGGCGCCCGCGACTTCATCGTGCCGAGCCGCATCCAGCCGGGCAACTTCTACGCCCTTCCCCAGTCGCCCCAGCTCCTCAAGGAGCTGCTCATGGTGAGCGGCGTTGAGCGCTACTACCAGGTGGCCAAGTGCTTCCGTGACGAGGACCTGCGCGCCGACCGTCAGCCCGAGTTCACGCAGGTGGACCTGGAGATGTCGTTCATCGACATGGACGGCGCCATCAACCTGCTCGAGGACGTGCTGAAGGACGCCTTCGCCGAGGTGGGCGTGGAGCTGCCCTGCCCGCTTCGCCGCATGCCCTACTGGGAGGCAATGGACACCTACGGCTGCGACAAGCCCGACACCCGCTACGGCATGCATCTGGTGGATGTGACCGACGTCTTCAAGAACTCCCAGTTCAAGGTGTTCGCCAGCGCCGCCAACACCGAGGGCCAGGTCGTCAAGTGCATCAACGCCAAGGGCGCCGGCACCTGGACCCGCGGCGAGATCGACAAGCTCCCCAAGGTGGCCGAGACGTTCGGCGCCAAGGGCCTCGCCTGGATCGCCTTCCGCGAGGACGGCTCGGTGAACAGCCCCATCGTCAAGTTCTTCTCCGACGAGGAGATGGCCCAGCTCAAGGAGCGCGCAAACGTCGAGCCCGGCGACCTTGTGATGTTCGCCGCCTGCGGCCGCGTGCTTGCCGACGAGATTCTGGGCGGCATGCGCACCCACATGGCCAACGCCCTGGGCATCGAGCGCCCCGGCCATGACTTCCTGTGGGTCGTGGACTTCCCCATGTTCAAGTACGACGAGGACGAGAAGCGCTACGCCGCTGAGCACCACCCCTTCACGCAGCCTCGTTACGAGGACCTCGACAAGATCGAGGACGACCCGCTGCACGTGGGGTCCTACACCTACGACTTCGTCATGGACGGCTACGAGGCGGGCGGCGGCGGCATGCGCATCCACAACGCTGACCTGCAGATGCGCGTCCTGAAGCGCCTTGGCTTCACCGAGGAGCAGGCGAAGGCCCAGTTCGGCTACCTCATCGAGGCCCTGGGCTACGGCGCCCCCACCCTGGGCGGTTTCGCCCTGGGCCTGGACCGCGTCTGCATGCTGCTGCGCGGCTGCGACTCCATCCGCGACGTCATGGCGTTCCCCAAGACGTCCTCCGGCTCGGACCTCATGAGCGCGGCCCCCAGCGAGGTCAGCCTCAAGCAGCTCAAGGAAGTCTCCCTGCGCGTGCTCTAACAGCCCGACGCCATCTGCCTGCGCTGTAGGTGGCCGTGTCGGCGCTATACTTGGCGTTGACCCTTTGTGGGCGCGGGAGCCGTGCGCTTCCGCGCCCCTTCGTTTACCATGCCGCCGCTTGCGCTCCTAAGGTGCGGGCGGTCGTTTCGAGGAGGTCTGGCAATGGTCCGAAAACAGACATGCCGTGCATCCCTGGGCTTTGCGGCGTCCCTGTCATGCGCCGCCCTGCTGCTTGCCCTCGGGGCGGTCGAGGGGGCCGCGACCCCCTATGCCCTGGCCGAGGAGGCGACGCAGGCCTCCTCCACCCAGGTGGCGACGGCCCGCGCCGAGCTCACGGCCAAGGTGACGCTGACCGGCTCGACCTTGTCGGCCAACCAGTTTTCCTTCAGCGCCGAGCCGCTCGACTCTGCGCCCGCCCCCGAGCAGGGGAGCGCCTCCAACGACGCGGACGGGTCGGTGAGCTTTGGCTCCTTATCGTTCACCGCGCCGGGCGACTACACGTACCGCGTGACCCAGAGGGCCGGCGACCTTGCGAGCGTCGAGTACGACGACTCGGTCTTCGACGTGGTGTTCCATGTGGGCGCCGACGCGTCGACGGGAGCCCTTGAGGTCACCTCTACTGAGGGCACTGCCGTGTTCTCCAATGCCGTTGAGGTGTCGAGCGAAGAGGTTGCGCCTGCTGCGGCAAGCGTCGATCTGTCTACGAAGGTGAGCGTGGAGGGTGCCTCGCTCAACGCGGGCGCGTTCGTCTTCCGCATCACCTTGAAGGACGGCGCCCCCGAGCCTGAGCAGACCATGGCGGTCAACGCCCAGGACGGCACGGTCGACTTCGGTGGGGCCTCCTTCACGAGCGCTGGCACCTACACCTACGAGGTCACGCAGGTGCCGGGCGAGACGAGCGGCATGACGTATGACGACTCGGTCATCACGCTCACTGTGACGGTTGCGCAGAACTCGGCAAAGACCGCGCTCCAGGCAAGCGTCAAGTCCTCCAGCTCGGCAGGCTTCAAGAACACCTACTCCTCCGCGTCTGCGCAGTCTGACTCTGCCCAGGACCAGGCCACGCAGCACAACGCGGTCGCCATCATCACGGCCTCGGTGAGCAGGGAGGCGGGCACGATGGCGGCCGGGGCCTTCTCGTTCGACATCGTGGACGGGTCGGGCGCGGTGGTGACCACGGGCGTGAACGACGCCAACGGCACGGTGCGCTTCTCGGCTATCGAGCTCACGCAGGCGGGCACGTACTCCTACACCGTCAAGCCTGCGGCAGGGGTGCAGCTTTCCGCCTCGCAGGAGAAGGATTCGTTCCCGGTGGAGGTCACGGTCGAGGACGCGGGCAGCGGCCTGTTGGCCACCGTGTCGTACCCTGACGGCCGTCCCAGCTTCGTCGCGGTCTCGTCGTCGAGCCAGGGCACGTCCTCTCAGGACCAGGACGCTGCCGACCTGGCGAGCCAGGTAGGTGCTGCCATCTCCCCGACGATGATCGTGATCGCCGTTGTGGGAGGCGTCGTGCTCATCGCGGCCGTCATCGCCATCATCTGGCTGCAGTCGCGCTCGAAGGCAAAGGCCGGTCAGGGGCCTGCCCGCACTACGACGACAACGGGTGGATCCGCACCTGCGGGTCTGAAGCCCATCGAGCACCCCGTGTCGGCCGAGGACGTGTCCGGCAAGACCGCCCGGAAAGTGGTGGTGGACGTGCCGGTCATTAGCTCGGGCGCGCAAGGTGCAAAGAAGGCGCGCGACAAGGAGGAGGACGCGGCTGAGAAGAGTGCGACGGCGCAAGCTTCTGGCGGCGAGGAGGCCTAGGCGCGCCGGGGCGCTCATGCGTGTCCGTGTTTGCGTCCGGCTGTTTGGCAAGCGCTATTGAGCGTGTGCCCTACATAGCAGGAATTTTGAGGGCGGGGCCTTTGGGCTCCGCCCTTTTTCATGTGCGGCCCTCATACATGTCGTCACGTGCGCTTTGCAACATGTAAATGAAAAAATTACCAAGTCGAACAAATAACTTTACCCTAGCAAACCGTAAGACTAGAATGACTTTTTGTTAGCTGCGTTCAATATCTAACGGACGGGAAGGGAGCACCTATGTCTGGAGCACTGCCTTTGTCTATGGCACAGGGCGGCCGCGTCATGCACGTGGAGTCGGTTCACGGCAACGCGGAGATGCACCGTCACCTGGAGTCGCTGGGCTTTGTGGACGGCGCCGAGCTCGAGGTCGTCTCGCAGGGCGGCGGCACGGTCATCGTGACCATCAAGGGTTCACGTCTGGGACTTAACGAGCAGACCGCTCGTCACGTCTTCGTGATGTAAGCAACGATTTTCACGTCATCGGAAGGAGGAGAGAATGAAGACACTGCGCGATGTCGCCGTCGGAGAGGACGCTACGGTCGTGCGTCTTGCGGGCCAGGGAGCCCTCAAGCGCAGGATCATGGACATGGGCCTCACCAAGGGCGCCACGGTTCATGTGCGCAAGGTAGCCCCGCTGGGCGACCCCATCGAGGTCACCGTGCGCGGCTATGAGCTGTCGCTTCGCAAGGACGAGGCTCAGAACGTGATCGTCGAGGAGTAACGTCCCGACATCCGAAAGAGACGGGCCGCATGGCCCGCAGGTGAAGGCATCGCCTCGCCAGCAATCCCCAGGAGGAATCAACTGTGAGCATTCAAGTTGCTCTCGCCGGTAACCCAAACTGCGGTAAGACCACGCTCTTCAACCGCATTACCGGCGAAAACGGCTACGTCGGCAACTGGCCCGGCGTCACCGTCGAGAAGAAGCAGGCCAAGCTGCTTGCCGACAAGGACGTCACCATCACGGACTTGCCCGGCATCTACTCGCTGTCGCCCTACTCGCCCGAGGAGGTGTGCTCGCGCGACTACCTGGTGAACGACCGACCCGACGTCGTGGTCAACCTGGTCGACTCCACCAACATCGAGCGCAGCCTCTACCTCACCACGCAGATCCTCGAGCTCGGCCTGCCCGTGGTCATCGCGCTCAACATGACCGACCTTCTCAAGAAGAACGGCGACGTGGTCAACACCGCCAAGCTTTCCGAGCTGTTCGGTTGCCCCGTGTATGAGTGCTCCGCCCTGCGCGGCACCGGCGTCGACGAGGTGATCGAGGCCGCCAAGAAGGCCGCCGCTTCCAAGAAGCCCGCTGCGCCGACGGTCAAGTTCTCCGACAAGCTCGAGGGCGCCCTCTCCCAGATCGACCAGATCGCCGGGGCCGCCGCTCCCGCTGCGCTCAAGCGCTGGTACTCCGTGAAGCTCTTCGAGGGCGACGAGACCGCCGTCGAGCAGCTCAAGCTCTCCGCCGACAAGGTGGCCAAGGTCAAGGCCATCTCCGAGGCCCTTGAGAAGGAGCTTGAGGACGACGCCGAGTCCATCGTGACCGGCGAGCGCTACGACCTCATCGCCACCGTGGTCTCCGCCTTCTTGACGAGGGCTCCTAAGAAGGTCTCCACCACCGAGAAGATCGACCGCATCGTCACGAGTCGCTGGCTGGGCATCCCGATCTTCATCGTCGTCATGTGCCTCGTGTACTACGTGGCCGTGGTGACGGTGGGCACCTGGGGCACCGACTGGGCCAACGACGGCGTCTTCGGCGACGGCTGGTTCCTGGGTGGCGGCCAGGAGGCCTACGACGAGGCTGTCGAGGCCGCCGGCGAGGACGGCGAGGTCAACCCCTCCGACTACGGCATCTACATCACCGGCATCCCGGTCATCGTGGGCGACGCCCTCACCAACGCAGGCGTGGAGGGCTGGGTTCAGAGCCTCGTGGTCGACGGCGTCATCGGCGGCGTGGGCGCCATCCTGGGCTTCGTGCCTCAGATGATCGTGCTCTTCGCCTTCCTGTGCCTGCTTGAGGACTGCGGCTACATGGCCCGTGTCGCCTTCGTCATGGACCGCGTCTTCCGCCGCTTCGGCCTGTCGGGCAAGTCGTTCATCCCGATGCTCATCTCCACGGGCTGCGGCGTTCCCGGCGTCATGTCCACCAAGACGATCGAGAACGAGGCCGAGCGTCGCATGACCACCATGACCACGACGTTCATGCCCTGCGGCGCCAAGGCCCCCATCATCGCCCTGCTCATGGGCGCCCTCGTGGGTGCTGACTCCGAGTCCTGGTGGGTCGTGCCGCTCTTCTACTTCATGGGCATCGCCGCCATCATCATCTCCGGCATCATGCTCAAGAAGACCAAGTGGTTCGCCGGCGAGGCCTGCCCCTTCATCATGGAGCTGCCCGCGTACCACCTCCCGGCACTTCGCAGCTACCTGCTGCACATCTGGGAGCGCGTGAAGTCCTTCATCGTCAAGGCCGGTACCATCATCTTCGCCGCCACCGTCCTGGTGTGGTTCCTCTCCAACTTCGGTTGGGTTGACGGCGTGTTCCAGATGCTCGACGCCGAGATGGAGATTACCGACCCCGCCATCACGAGCTACATGGACTACTCCATCCTGGCCGCCTTCGGCAACGCCGTCGGCATCATCTTCGCCCCGCTGGGCTTCGACTCCTGGCAGGCCACCTCGATGACGATCACCGGCCTCATCGCCAAGGAGAACGTCGTCTCCACCTTCGGTACGCTCTACAACCTCGCCGACTTCGGCGAGGGCGACGCCGAGATGTGGGAGGCCTTCGGCACGATGGTCTCCAGCCAGGGCGCCCTCATCGCCTTCGGCGCGTTCAACCTGCTGTGCGCCCCCTGCTTCGCTGCCATGGGCACCATCCGCAAGCAGATGAACTCCGCCAAGTGGTTCTGGATCGCCATCGGCTACGAGTGCTGCTTCGCCTGGGTCGTGGCCCTCATGATCAACCAGTTCTACAACCTGATCGCCCTGGGCCAGTTCGGTGTATGGACCGTCGTCGCCATCGTCTTCCTGGCGCTGATGCTGTTCCAGCTCTTCCGTCCCATGCCTAAGTTCGAGGTCGAGAAGGCCGCGTAGGGAAGTTCGGGTATCGTGGTCGCGCGGTTTGCGCCACGCGAGCGCAAGATAGTCTGATGAGTGGTATCGGGGTCGGGAAGGCAGCTTTCCGGCCCCGATGCTTTGTTTGGAGGGGCCATGAACGTTCAGACCGCTATCGTCTTGCTCATTCTCGCCGCGCTGCTCTTCCTGGCGCTACGCTCGATTAAAAAGAGCAAGGACGAGGGAAAGTGCACGGGGTGCACGGAAGAGGGCTGCGCCGGCCACGAGGACGGTGGCACGTGCCCGTCGGTGGCGCGCGCCCTCGACGAGGTGAACCGCAAGCTCGGAGACGACTGACGGCGAGCGCGCGTCCCCACGCGGGGGAATGCCTGTCTTGTGGCGCGGCTTGTGGCGTATGGGTAGGGGCATCGACCGCGCAGATGCAGGCAACCATGCGGTAACAATCGTGTGGCAAAGTAACCCTGTTGGGTTCTGCGTTTGCGATAGTTTTGACTACGCCTTGCGAAGGGAGAATCACCACGATGGTCGAGGCGAATGACGCCTGCTTTGACGACGCCCGCCAGAGCATGCTCCATGAGGACATCGAGTTCGTGTTGCGCACCGTAGAGGAGCGCGACGTCCACTTCATCCAGTTTTGGTTTACCGACACCCTCGGCAACCTCAAGTCGTTCGCGGCAACCTCCGGCGAGCTTGAGGACGCCCTTAAGGAGGGCTTGGGCTTCGACGGCTCCAGCGTGGCGGGTTTCTCCAAGGTAGAGGAATCGGACTGCATCGCCATGCCCGACCCCTCAACGTTCCAAATCCTTCCCTGGCGTCCCCAGCAGCACGGCGCCGCGCGCATGTTCTGCGACATCAAGACGCCCACGGGTGAGGCGTTCGAGGGCGACCCCCGCGCGGTTCTGCGCCGCCTGTGCGACGAGGCCTTCGACCACGGCCTGGTCTGCAGCCTGAGCCCGGCCATCGAGCACTTCTACTTCAAGGACTCCAACGGCGTGGAGCTGCTCGACTGCGGCGGCTACTTCGACAACATGCCCCTCGACTCGGGCAACGACCTGCGCCGCGAGAGCGTCCTCATGCTTGAGCGCATGGGCATCCCGGTGGAGTACTCGCACCACGAGAACGCTCCCTCGCAGCACGAGATTCACCTGCGCTACGCCGACGCGTGCTCAATGGCCGACGCCGTCATGACGCATCGCCTGGTGGTGAAGCAGATCGCCCAAGCGCACGACTGCTACGCCACCTTCATGCCCAAGCCCTGCGCGGAGTTCGACGGCTCGGGCATGCACCTGCACCTGGCCCTGCACGACCTCGACGGCAACAACCTCTTCTACGACCCCGCCGACCCCGAGGGCTACCAGCTCTCCCAGACGGCCAAGTACTTCCTGGCCGGCCTTCTCAAGTACGCGCCGGAGTACACGCTGCTCACCAACCAGTATGTGAACTCCTACAAGCGCTTCGTCTCGGGCTTCGACGCGCCGCTCTACGTTACCTGGGCGCAGGCCAACCGCAGCGCCCTTGTGCGCGTGCCGCACTACAAGGCCGGCAAGGTCCTGTCCTCCCGCCTCGACCTGCGCAGCCCCGACCCGGCCTGCAACCCCTACCTGGCCTTCACGGGCGTCTTCGCCGCGGGCCTCAAAGGCGTCGAGGAGAAGCTCGATCCTCCGGCCGCGCTGCCCCAGAACGTGGCCGAGATGAGCGAGGCTGAGATTGCCGCCCTGGGCATCAAGCGCCTGCCCTCCACGCTGGGCCAGGCCATCGAGAGCTTCGAGGCTTCCAGCCTTATGCGCGAGGTTCTCGGCGACCACGTTTTCGAGTATATTGTGGCCACCAAGAAGGCCGAGTGGGCCGAGTACTGCTCCCATGTGGGCCATTGGGAGCTCCAGCACTACCTGCCCACGCTCTAAGCGAAGGATTCGCCCCTTATGCAGAAGATCGCAAGCTTCACCGTCAACCATGAGGACCTGGAACCTGGCGTGTACGTCTCGCGCAAGGATTGGGTGGGCTCGGAGTGCCTCACCACGTTCGACCTGCGCGTGACCCAGCCCAACGACGAGCCCGTCATGGGCACGGGCGAGGTGCACACCATCGAGCACCTGGGCGCCACGTTTTTGCGCAACGACCCCGAGTGGGCCGGGCGCACGGTGTACTTCGGGCCCATGGGGTGCCGCACGGGCTTCTACGCAATCTTTGCCGGCGACCTGAGCAGCGCGGACGTTATCGACGTCGTCACGCGCATGTTCGAGTTCGTGCGCGACTTCGAGGGCGACATCCCCGGCGCCGCCCCGCGCGACTGCGGTAACTGGCGCGACCAGAACATCGACTTCGCCCACTGGTACGCCCGCCGCTATCTTGAGAAGACCCTCTACGGCATCGACGAGAAGCACATGGTGTATCCCGAGTAGGGGAGCAAGCAATCTCCCTCGCAGGGCATACGCACGCTAAAGACTGCAAGGCCCCCGCATTCGAGTTGAGTGCGGGGGCCTTGCTGTTTCTTGCTGCGACTTGGGGCTTGCCGTGCCGCGTCAGAGTCGCATCCGCGCCGAGAGCCGCCGGCCACTGTTGCCGGTTGCAGCCGCCTTCTGCAGTCGCCGGGCGCAGCCGTCGGTTGCTGTTGCGACTGCAGCAGGCGGCTGCTGTCGCCGGTTGCGGTCTTCGCCGACAGCCTCGGCAGCCGGCCACTAAAATCCCCCGTACCTCGGGGCGCGTGATGCGCCGTGAGGTACGGGGGATTGCGCTTTTGCGAGGCTGTCGGGCTATTGCCCCTATCCCTTAAGCCAGGCGTTGACGCTGCTCGCGCAGCGAAGGCCCTCGTCGATGGCGTTCACTACGAGCGAGGCGCCGTGACGGGCGTCGCCGCACACGAAGAAGCCGTCGCGCCCGGCGATCTTGAAGGCGTCCTCGCCCTGGGCGGCCACGCACACGGGCAGGCGGCGCGAGCCGTTGGTCATGGCGATGCCCAAGGCGCCGAAGGCGTCGTACTCAGGTCCTGCGAAGCCGCGGGCCACAAGCACGAGGTCGGCCGGGATGAGGCGTTCGGTGCCGGGGATGGCGACGGGCTTGCCCTGAAGCCAGCGCACCTCGCACACCTTGAGGCTGCGGACGTGGCCCGCCTCGTCCTTCACGACCTCGAGCGTGTTGGTGGACCACTGGCGCGGGTCCACGCCCTGGCGAGCGGCGGCTTCGAGCTGGCCGTAGTCCTCGGTGTACACGTTGGGCCAGGTAGGCCAGGGGTTCGAGGAGTCGCGCGAGATGGGGGGCGCGGGGTGGTACTGCAGCTGCGTGACGCTCTTGGCTCCCTGGCGAAGCGCCGTGGCCAGGCAGTCGGTGCCCGTGTCACCGCCGCCCACGACCACCACGTCGAGGCCCCGGGCGTCGATCTCGGGGGCGTCAAGGCCGTCGAGCACTGCCTTCGTGGCGCTCGTGAGGTAGTCCAGGGCCAGCACCACGCCCTGCGCGTCAGAGCCGGGAACGTCGAGCGTGCGGGCCTTGGTGGCGCCGACGGCCACCACGACGGCGTCGAACTCGGCGGCAATCGAGGAGTTCGCCGGGCTGTTGAGCTCGATGGTGCAGCCAGCCTGCTTCAGCAGCTCGATGCGGCGCAGAACCGTCTCCTTGGGCAGCTTCATGCAGGGGATGCCGTACATGAGCAGGCCGCCGGGCCTGTCAGCCTTCTCGAAGACGGTGACGTCGTGGCCCTTCTGCGTGAGCTGCCAGGCGCAGGCCAGGCCAGCGGGGCCCGAGCCCACGACGGCGACGCGCTTGCCGGTCTTGGCGCGGGGCACGGGAGCGTGCACGTAACCCTCCTCGAACGCCTTCTCGGCGATGGCGTTCTCGTTGTCCCTGATGCAGGTGGGGTCGTCGTGCAGGCCCAGGTTGCAGGCCTTCTCGCACAGCGCCGGGCACACGCGCCCCGTGAACTCGGGGAAGGGGTTGCGCAGCGTCATGCGCTCGTAGGCCTCCTTCCACAGGCCGCGCCACACGAGGTCGTTCCACTCGGGAATGAGGTTGTGCAGGGGGCACCCCGAGACGCCCTTGCTCGTGCCGAACTTCAAGCCCGACTGGCAGAAGGCCACGCCGCACGCCATGCAGCGCCCGGCCTGGGCGCGCTGCTCAGGCTCGGAGTTGGGGATGATGATGTCGTCCCAGTCGCCCAGGCGGGAGTGAACGGGACGCGTGGAATGCTCCACGCGGCCTTGAGTGAGAAATCCACTTATCTGTCCCATCGTAGCCCCTCCTAGGCCTTGTTGCCGGTCATGGTAGCGAAGGCGTCGCGCAGGGCGTCGTCATGCGACTTGCCCTGGGCCTCCTCGGCCGCAATCAACGACAGCATGTGGTCGTAGTCGGCGGGAATGACCTTCTTGAAGCGGTGCTGCACGCTGTCGAACTGGTAGAGCATCTTGATGGCCCTGGGCGAGTTGGTGGCCTTCACGTGGTCGGTCATGAGCGAGCGGATCTGCATGATCTCCTCGGGGGAGGGCGTCTGCACAAGCACCATGTCGTGGTTGGTGCAGTCTTCCAGCGTCTCGAACTCGTCGTACACGAAGGCAACGCCGCCGCTCATGCCGGCCGCGAAGTTCACGCCCACCTGGCCCAGGATGAGCACCACGCCTCCGGTCATGTACTCGCAGCCGTGGTTGCCCACGCCCTCCACCACCAGGGTGGCGCCGGAGTTGCGCACAGCGAAGCGCTGGCCGGCCATGCCGTTGACGTAGCCCCGGCCGGCCGTGGCGCCGTAGAAGGCTACGTTGCCGATGACCATGTTCTCGTCGAACTGGATGGGCGTCGCCGGGTCGGGGTGCACGGCGAGCGTGCCGCCCGACAGGCCCTTGCCGAAGTAGTCGTTGGCGTCGCCGCAGATGTTGAGCTCGACGCCTGCGGGCAGGAAGGCGCCGAAGCTCTGGCCGCCCGAGCCCGAGCAGTCGATGCGGATGGAGCCCGCGGGCAGGCCCTCCGGGTAGGCCTTCGTCACGCTGGCGCCGAGCATGGTGCCCACGCAGCGGTTGACGTTGTTGATGTCGGCATGGAAGCGCGTGGGGGCCAGGCTCTCGCGCGTCGTCTGGGTGAGGGGCACGAAGAGCGTGGCGTCGAGGGTCTTGTCGAGCCTGTGGTCGAAGGCCATCTTCTCGTCGAAGTGCGCGCCCTCGGCGCCGGGGATGTTGGCGCCGAACACGAGGCGCGGCTTGGCCAGCACGCTGGACAAATCCACGCTGTTGGCCTTCCAGTTGCCCGGAATCTCGATCTGGCGCAGCAGCTCCACGTGGCCCACCATGTCGTCGAGCTTGCGGAAGCCCAGGCGCGCCATGATCTGGCGCAGCTCCTCGGCCACGAAGTGCATGAAGTTCACCACGTACTCGGGCTTGCCGGTGAAGCGGCCGCGCAGGCACTCGTTCTGGGTGGCCACGCCCACGGGGCAGGTGTCCTGGTGGCAGTCGCGCTGCATGAGGCAGCCCAGGGCGATGAGCGGCGCGGTGGCGAAGCCGAACTCCTCGGCGCCCATGAGGCAGGCCACGGCAACGTCGCGGCCGGTGAGCAGCTTGCCGTCAGCCTCGAGCATCACGCGGGAGCGCAGGCCGTTCTGCAGCAGCGTCTGCTGCGTCTCGGCCAGGCCCAGCTCAAGGGGCAGGCCCGCGTGGTACACGGAGTTGCGCGGCGCCGCGCCCGTGCCGCCGTCATGGCCGGAGATGAGAATCTTGTCGGCGCCGCCCTTGGCCACGCCCGTGGCGATGGTGCCCACGCCCGCCTCGCTCACGAGCTTGACGGAGATCTGCGCGTCGGGGTTGGCGTTCTTGAGGTCGAAGATAAGCTCGGCCAGGTCCTCGATGGAGTAGATGTCGTGGTGCGGGGGCGGGGAGATGAGGCTCACGCCGGGCGTGGAGCGACGGGTCTTGGCGATCCAGGGGTAGACCTTCTTGCCGGGCAGGTGGCCGCCCTCGCCGGGCTTGGCGCCCTGGGCGAGCTTGATCTGGATCTCGCGGGCGCTCGACAGGTAGCGGCTCGTGACGCCGAAGCGGCCCGAAGCCACCTGCTTGATGGCCGAGAGCGCCGTGTCGCCGTTGGCCAGCGGCACCTCGCGCACGATGTCCTCGCCGCCCTCGCCGGTGTTGGAGAAGCCGTGCAGGCGGTTCATGGCGATGGCCAGGGCCTCGTGGGCCTCCTTGGAGATGGAGCCGTAGCTCATGGCGCCGGTCTTGAAGCGCCTCACGATCTCGCTGGCGGGCTCCACCTCCTCAAGGGGCACGGGCGTGCATCCGCGGTCGTCGAAGTCGAGCAGGTTGCGCAGCACCACGGCGCGGCCCGGGCGGTTCACGATGGCGCTGTAGGCATCCCAGGCCTCCTGGGAGCCGGTGCGCGTGGCCGTCTGCAGGGCGAAGATGGTCTGCGGGTCGAGCAGGTGGTCTTCCTTGCCGGGCCTCCACGCCGTCTCGCCGGAGTCGGGCAGCTGCGAGGGCGTGGCGGAGTCGGCCACCTCAAGGGCCAGGTCGTACTTGGCGTTGGCCTCGCGGGCCAGGCCCTCGTAGCCCACGCCTGCGATGCGGCTCACCGTGCCGGTGAACGAGGTCTCGATGACCTCGTCGGCGATGCCCACGGCCTCGAAGATCTGCGCGGAGTGGTAGCCCTGGATGGTGGAGATGCCCATCTTGGACATGATGGCCACGATGCCTGCGGTGATGGCCTTGTCGAAGTTTGCGATGGCCTCGTCCTCGGGCAGGCTGATGAGGCCGCGGCGCACGGCGTCGCGGATCTGGGCGTGTGCGAGGTAGGGGTAGACGGCGCTTGCCGAGTAGCCCACGAGCATGGCGAAGTCGTGCGTGCTCACCGCGTCGGCGGTCTCAACCACCAGGTCGGTGCGGGTGCGCACGCCCTTGCGGATGAGGTGGTGGTGGACGCTGCCCAGGGCCAGCAGGCTCGGCACGGGCACCTCGCCGGGCTTCACGCGGTCGGACAGCACGATGATGTTGCACCCGGCCGAGACGGCGTTGAGCGCCTCGTCCATGAGCTTGTCGAGCGCCTCGCGCATGCCCTGCTCGCCGTGCGAGCGCTCGTAGGCGCAGCGCAGGCGGGCCACCTTGAAGCCGGTCTTCTTGATGTTGCAGACGCGCTCGAACATCTCGCGGTCGATGATGGGCGTCTCCAGGCGGATGCGGCGGCAGTTGGCGCTCGTGTCCTCAAGGGCGTTGCCGTGGTTGCCCAGGTAGGAGATGGTGGAGGTGACGATCTTCTCGCGCAGGGCGTCGATCGGGGGGTTCGTGACCTGGGCGAAGAGCTGCTTGAAGTAGCTGTAGAGCTTGCGGGGCTGCTCGGAGAGCACGGCCAGCGGCGAGTCAACGCCCATCGAGACGAGCGGCTCGTGGGCGGTGCTGGCCATGGGGACGATCTGCGAGGTCACGTCCTCGTAGCACACGCCGTAGCGCGCCGACAGGCTTGCGAGCGTCTCGTCGGCGGGCACGTCCACCTCAGGCAAGTCGGCGGCCTGCGTACGCTCGTCGAAGTCCTTGGGCAGGGGCAGCTCGCCTGCGCGGATCATGTTGTTCTTGAGCCACTCGCGCCAGGGACGCTGGGAGGCCATCTCCTCCTTGATCTCGTCGTCCCACACGACGCGTCCCTGCTCGGGGTCGACGAGCAGCATCTGGCCGGGCATGAGCCCGCCCTTGATGAGGACGTTCTGCGGCGGGATGTCGAGCACGCCCGTCTCGGAGGCGATGATGAGCCTGTCATCGCGAGTGAGGGTGTAGCGCGCCGGGCGCAGGCCGTTGCGGTCGAGGATGGCGCCCATGCGCACGCCGTCGGTGAAGGCGATGGCGGCGGGGCCGTCCCAGGGCTCCATGAGGCACGACTGGTAGGAGTCGAAGTCGTGGCGGCGCTCGGAGAGCGTGTGGTTGTTGTCCCAGGGCTCAGGCACGAGCATGCTCATGGCGCGCGGCAGACTGCGGCCGTTCATGTAGAGGAACTCGGCCACGTTGTCGAGGATGGCCGAGTCCGAGCCCTCGCGGTCGATGACGGGAAGGACGCGGTCAAGGCGCGGGATGATGGGCGAGTACAGGTCGGACTCGCGGGCGCGAATCCAGTTGACGTTGCCGCGCAGCGTGTTGATCTCGCCGTTGTGCACGATGTAGCGCTGGGGATGCGCGCGCTCCCAGGAGGGCGTGGTGTTCGTGGAGTAGCGCGAGTGCACCAGGGCGATGGCCGTCTCCACCGTGGCGTCGGCCAGGTCGAGGTAGAAGGTCCTGAGCTGGCCGGCCAGGAGCATGCCCTTGTACACGATGACGCGCGCGCTCATGGAGCACACGTAGAAGATGTCCTTCTCGACAAGGCCCATGCCCTGCGCGCGCTTCTCGATGGCGCGTCGCGCGATGTAGAGGGCGCGTTCGAACTCCATGCCGCGCTCGATCGAGCCGGGGCGCAGCATGAACGCCTGCCAGATGCGGGGCTGGCAGGCCTGCGCCGTCACGCCCAGGTCGTGGGCGTCGACGGGCACCTCGCGCCAGAAGAGCACGGGCAGGCCGTTCTCGGCGCAGCACTGCTCGAACAGCTCGCGGGCCTGCTCGAAGAGCTCCTCGTCGCGCGGCAGGAACAGCATCGCGACGCCGTAGTCGCCCTCGTCGGGCAGCAGGCGGCCGCACTTCTGGGCCTCCTTGCGGAAGAAACGGTGGGGCACCTGGAAGAGGATGCCCGCGCCGTCGCCGGTGTTCGACTCAAGGCCGGCGCCCCCGCGGTGATCCATGTTGAGAAGCACCGAGAGCGCGTCGCCGAGCATCTGATGGGTACGGACGCCCTTGACGTTGGCGAGGGCGCCGATACCGCAGGCGTCATGCTCGAACTCGGGGCGGTACAGGCCCCATGCCTTGGGCGGCAAGGCGGCGGATGCGTTCATACCTAAAACCTCCTACGTGTTGCGCGTGTCGAGGCAGCCGTGAATAGAAATGCCTCCGAAACATAGGCGACTACGTTTCAATGGGGTATTAACAATCATTCCAAATTGTTTCAAACGCGTAATGTGCGCCCGTGTTCGCCAAACCGTAACATTGCGGGCAAGTCTTCTGCACTGCTGTGGTCAAACGGAGTACATCGTTTTGTTGAACGGTTGAAACGGCCCCGCAACACATCCTTTTTAATCTCTGCCATAATGTATTGAATGGAACGGGCGCAGATGACGTGTCCCTTAGGGGGTTGAGATGCACCACAAGACAGCTTTGTTTCTCTCGCAAACCGCGGACGGCCATGAGCGCATGCGCCGCCTCTCCTCGGTGCTCGACGTCTCCATTCTTCTGGCGAGCGTCTCGCGTTTCTCCCAAGCCGTGCTGGAGCGAGAGTTCGACCTGGTGGTGCTGGAGACCAGCGGCGTGCAGAACTCCCAGGTCGAGAACATCGAGATGACCCTGGCCGACAGCTCCACGCCCATCCTGCTTGTGGTGGACGAGCAGGAGATGCCCGACCTGCATCTGCCCATGCGCCCCGTGAGCGACTTCATCTGCACCACCGCCAGCGACGCCGAGTACGCCGTGCGCATCCGTCACCTGCTGTGGCCCGGCGAGGAGACAGGCGACGACGACGTGGTGAAGATCGACGACCTCATGGTGAACCTGGCCACCTACCAGGTGCGCGTGGGCGACGCCCCCGTCGACCTCACCTACATGGAGTACTCGCTGCTCGCGTTCATGGTGACGCACCCCGGCCGCGCCTACTCCCGCGAGACGCTCCTGCGCCGCGTGTGGGGCTTTGACTACTGCGGCGGCTCTCGCACCGTCGACGTCCACGTCCGCCGCATCCGCGCCAAACTCGGCCCCCAGATCTCCAACCACATCGAAACCGTCCGCGGCGTTGGTTACCTCTTCAGGTTATAACGCCCCCACGGGTTTCCCGAGTTTTCAGCCGTTCTTACAAGCTATGGTCTCACGCCTCAACTACGTGACGCATGGAGGGGCGGCTCCGGTCTGGCGCAGTTCCGCAGTGAATCGAAAAGGGCGGCAGGGGTGTTGCGCGCTTGCGCGCATAAGCCCCTCCCGCCCTTTTCGATTCGGTACGAGGACTGTTTGAGCACAGACCGGAGCCGCCCCTCCCTACGGCAATCCCGCAGCTAGAGCCACTCCGTGACCTTGCTGATAAGCGGCGTCGGCAGGCAGCCGCCGATCCACTTGCCCCAGCTCGAGTTCATGATGGGGAAGAACCGCAGGCGTCGCGCGATGTTTCGCCGGATGGGGGACAGGCTCGTCTCGTAGGTCTCAAGCGCGTCGTCGGCGTGCCGGGCGGCGGCCACGACGGCCCGGCCAGCCAAGTCGCCGGAGTTGAGCGCAAACGAGATGCCCTCCCCGGAACTGGGCGACATGATGCCCGCCGCCTCGCCGGCCAGCAGCACCCGGCCCTGGCCTGCCATGATGTCGCCCATACCGCGCACCTGCATGGCCACGCCGCCCTCGCGCCGCACCGACTCGCCCAGGGGGTAGCGCTGTTGCCAGGTCTGCAGGGCCTTCTCGTGCATGGCCGGGATGCCCTTCGTGTTGGGGAAGAACACCGACCCCACGATGGCCACCTCGCCCTTGGGCACGATGTAGCCGTACCCGTAGGCCGGGTCGATGTGGCGCGAGTAGATGCACTCGAAGTAGGGCTCGATGCTGCCCGGCTCGATGCGGCAAAACTCCTGCACGGTCTTGTAGCAGTGCGTTTGGGGCCAGTCCGAGTGACAGCGGCGCACCGCCGAGCGGGCGCCGTCGGCCCCCACGAGCCAGCGGCAGGCCACCTCAACGGACTGCCCGGCGCGCACCAGCCTGACGTCGGTCGTGCCCGCGCCCTCGGAACAGCTCGCGAACACGCAGCGGTCCCATACCTCCACGCCGGCGGGCAGAAGGCTGAGCAGCCACTCGTCGAACAGGGCCCTGTCCACGTTGGAGAAGCGCAGCGAGCAGGGCTTCTTGATGTGTCGGTCCCAATCGTAGTAGCGAAAGTGCACCCAGGCGGGGTCGAGCACGAGGCCGTGGGGAAGCGGCGCCACTTTCTCCAGGAAGCGCTGGGCGTACTCGTTGAGCATGCCGCCGCAGCTCTTGCGCCGCGGAAGGCTCGCGCTTTCGGCAAGAAGCACGCGAAGGCCTGCCTGGCTTGCCTGCCGGGCGCACGCGATGCCGGCGGGACCCGCCCCCACCACCACGAGGTCGAACTCGGCCGAAATCTCATGCGACACGGTCGTCTCGACGGTGCCTCTGTTCTGGTTGTTCACGTGTGCATCCCTTAGATTTTGTATCACGGTCGTGTCCCCATCGCGGCCGTGCGGCTTGTTGAAAACCTTTTTACCGACTGTTACCTGGTCTTATAGTAGACCCGCACATTGTACACGCAAGTTGGGTTGTGTGATTTGCAATGTTTGCACCAAATGCGACGTGCCGCCGGAGCCGGCTTGGTGTGTGCGACAATGCAACATTATTTATATGGCGACGAAGCATTCGAAGGAGGGCGGGGCTTGGTAATTTTGGGGATAGACCCGGGCCTTGCCAACACCGGCTGGGGCGTCATCGAGTCGCGCGGCTCGCAGTGCCGGGCCCGCGCCTATGGCTGCGTCCACACCGACAAGGGCCTCACGCTGCCCATGCGCCTCAAGCGCATCCACGACGAGATCTCCGAGGTCATCATGCGCTACAGCCCCATGGAGGTGGCCGTCGAGGAGATCTTCTTCTCCTCCAACGCCCAGAGCGCCATCGCCACCGCCCAGGCGCGCGGCGCGGCCCTCGTGGCGTGCACGGGGTGCGGCCTTGAGGTGGGCGAGTACACGCCCATGCAGATCAAGCAGGCGGTATGCGGCACGGGTGCGGCCGAGAAGCAGCAGGTGCAGTACATGGTGAAGACCCTGCTGCATCTGGAGCAGGAGCCCAAGCCCGACCACGCTGCCGACGCCCTGGCCGCCGCCGTGTGCCACGCGCACCTGGCCGCCTGGCGTGGGGTGAGCCGCTCCCAGAACATCGCCAACCCTTCTGCCAGCGCATACCGTGAAAGGGGCACGAGGCTTTGATATCCACACTGCGCGGCCGCATCCTCGAGAAGGGCGCGGCGAGCTTGGTCATAGAGGTAGCGGGCGTGGGCTATGAGTGCGGCGTCTCCTCAAATTGCGCGGCGGCCCTGCCGCCCGCCGGCAGCCCCGAGGAGTGCCTCGTCTTTACGCGCATGCAGGTGCGCGACGACGCCATCTCGCTCTTCGCTTTCGCGTCTGCCGAGGAGCGCCTGGTGTTCGACCGGCTCGTGGGCATCTCGGGCGTCGGCGGCAAGCTGGCGCTGTCGGTTCTGTCCACCTTCAGCCCCGACGCCCTGCGCGAGGTGGTGGCCTCCCAGGACGAGAAGCGCATGTCGAGCGTGCCGGGTGTGGGCAAGAAGACCGCCCAGCGCATGATCTTGGAGCTCAAGGACTCCCTGGGCGCCCTGGGGGTCGTCGCGCCTGCGGGTGCGGGCGGCTCGGCCCCCGCCGCCGCGCCCCTCGGGGCGAGCGCGCTCGACGAGGCCGCGCAGGCGCTTCTTTCGATGGGCTTCACCCAGGCAGAGTGCGACGCGGCCCTGAAGGGCTATGATGGCTCCGCGACCGACACCTCGGCCGCCGTCAGGTACGCCCTCAAGCGCCTCGGGAGCTAGCGAAGATGTGGGAAGCAGAAAGCCAAGACCTTTGGGGCGACGCCCCGGCCAAGGGGGCCTCCGAGCGCGCCGTCACGCCGACGCTTACCCCCGACGACCTCGAGGTCGATCGCAAGCTGCGCCCGCAGCTCTTGGACGACTACGTGGGCCAGGAGCGCGTGAAGCAGACCCTCCGCGTGGCCATCGAGGCTGCCAAGCAGCGCAACGAGTGCCTTGATCACCTGCTCTTCTTCGGCCCCCCAGGCCTTGGCAAGACGACGCTCGCCACCATCGTGGCCAACGAGATGGGCGCGCAGATCAAGTGCACCTCGGGGCCCGCCATCGAACGCACGGGCGACTTGGCGGCCATCCTTACCAACCTGCAGGAGGGCGACGTCCTCTTCGTCGACGAGATCCATCGCCTGAACCACGCGGTGGAGGAGGTCTTCTACCCGGCGATGGAGGACTTCTACCTCGACATCGTCATCGGCAAGGGGCCCGCCGCCCGCTCCATCCGCCTTGACCTGCCGCGCTTCACCCTTGTGGGCGCCACCACGCGCTCGGGCCTGCTCACGGGCCCTTTGCGCGACCGCTTCGGCATCATCTCGCGCCTGGACTACTACGCCGCCGATGAGCTTGCGCAGATCGTCATGCGCTCGGCCTCCATCCTAGGCGTCTGCATAGACGAGCAGGGCGCGGCCCAGATAGCCTCGCGCAGCCGCGGCACGCCTCGTCTGGCAAATCGCCTGCTCAAGCGTGTGCGCGACTATGCCCAGGTGCGCGAGTGCGCTTGCATCGACGCCCAGACCGCCTCGGAGGCCCTCACGTTCTTCGAGGTGGACGAGATGGGCCTGGACTGGATGGACAACAAGATCCTCTCCACCCTGGCGCAGACGTTCATGGGACGTCCTGTGGGCCTGTCCACCCTGGCGAGCGCCGTGGGCGAGGACGCCTCCACGCTTGAGGACGTGTACGAGCCGTTCCTGCTGCAGCAGGGCCTCATCAACCGCACCCCCAAGGGCCGCGTCGCGACCTCTCGGGCCTTCGAGCACCTCGGCCTGCCCGTAGCCCAGGAAGACTAGCATCGTCACCTGAAAGGAATGACCCAGCGTGTCAATCAAGAGCGACTATCTCATGGACATGGTCATGCGCTTCTGCGAGGCGGTCTTGAGAGCCCTCGACGCGCGCAAGGCCGGCAACGCCGACCAGGCGCTTGAGGAGTACGAGGACGTGGTGGGTGCCGCGCTCGACATGCCTGCCGATTGCGCCCTGGCGCTGTCGGGCCCCTCGCTGCTGTCGATGGTGCAGCTCTCGGCCGTGGACGAGACGCTCGTCATGTACTGCGTCTACTCGCTCAACCGCGTGGCCGACATCTACGAGGGTCCCCGTCCCGACCTGGCCGCCCTTCGCCGCGAGCAGGCGGCGGCGCTGGCGCAGGGCTACGGCTTTGCGCCCGACGTGACGCCCCGCGAGGTGCAGGAGGCGCTCGATGCGCGCGCAAGCAGCTAAGAACCTACCGGATTCCGGTATGTGTCACACGGACGTGATACATACTTAGCGGGCGGTTCCCTTCCTTCTTTCCGTTCTACCTCGTGCTTTCGGGCAGAAGAGCGTTTTTCTCGCCTGAGCGGCACTTCATCAAACTGACACGGGGCGCGAGCTGCGCCGTGCTAGTGTTGCAACCATCCCGCCCCCTATGACGAAAGGGAGTTTCATGGCAAGCGATATCGAGATTGCCCAGTCCGTAACCCCTCGCGAGATAGGCACGATCGCCGCCAAGCTCGGCATCGACGAGCGCTATCTCGAGCGCTACGGCAGCCACAAGGCCAAGGTCGACTACAACCTGCTGCGCGAGGAGTCCCACATCCCCGGCAAGCTCGTCCTGGTCACCGCCATCAACCCCACGCCTGCAGGCGAGGGCAAGACCACCACGACCATCGGCCTGGCCGACGCCCTCACGAGCCTGGGCAAGAAGACCTGCGTCGCGCTGCGTGAGCCCAGCCTGGGGCCGGTCTTCGGCGTGAAGGGCGGCGCTGCCGGCGGCGGCTATGCCCAGGTCATTCCCATGGAGGACATCAACCTGCACTTCACGGGCGACTTCCATGCCATCGGCGCGGCAAACAACCTGCTCGCCGCCATGCTCGACAACCACATCCAGCAGGGCAACCAGCTCGGCATCGACCCGCGCCGCATCACCTGGAAGCGCGTCGTCGACATGAACGACCGCCAGCTGCGCTTCGTGGTCGATGGCCTGGGCGGCAAGGCGAACGGCACCCCGCGCGAGGACGGCTTCGACATCACCGTCGCCTCCGAGGTTATGGCCGTGTTGTGTCTGGCGCGCGACATCCCCGACCTCAAGGAGCGCCTCGCGCGCATCGTGGTGGGCTACACCTACGCCGGCGCCCCGGTCACGGCCGGCCAGCTCAAGGCCGCAGGCGCCATGGCGGCCCTTCTCAAGGACGCCCTCAAGCCCAACCTCGTCCAGACCCTCGAGGGCACCCCGGCCTTCGTGCACTGCGGGCCCTTCGCCAACATCGCCCACGGCTGCAACTCCGTCATGGCCACGCGCATGGCGATGGCACTCTCCGACATTACCATCACCGAGGCCGGCTTCGGCGCCGACCTGGGCGCCGAGAAGTTCCTCGACATCAAGTGCCGCATGGCGGGCATCGCGCCCGACGCGGTGGTGCTCGTCGCCACGGCGCGCGCCCTCAAGATGAACGGCGGTGTCGCCAAGACCGAGCTCAACGAGGAGAACCTCACCGCGCTCGAGGCGGGCATCCCCAACCTGCTCCAGCACGCCTCCAACCTCACCGAGGTCTTCGGCCTGCCCGTGGTGGTGGCCATCAACCGTCATCCCACCGACACCGAGGCCGAGCTCGCCCTTATCAAGAGCTGCTGCGAGGCCCAGGGCATCAAGGCCATTCTCTCCGAGGTGTGGGCCAAGGGCGGCCAGGGCGGCGTCGAGCTCGCCCAGGAGGTGCTGCGCCTGGTGGAGCAGCCCAGCCAGCTGCACTTCGCCTACCCCGACGGCGCGAGCATCGAGGAGGCTGTCGAGGCCGTGGCCACACGCGTCTACCACGCCGACGGGGTCGACTTCGCGCCGGCCGCGCTCAAGCAGCTTGCCACCCTCAAGGAGAACGGCTTTGGCAACTTGCCCGTGTGCATCGCCAAGACCCAGTACAGCTTCTCCGACGACCCTGCCAAGCTCGCCGCGCCCAGGGGCTTCCGCATCCAGGTGCGCGAGGTCAAGGTGAGCGCAGGCGCCGGCTTTGCCGTCGTCCTTGCCGGCAGCGTCATGACGATGCCCGGCCTTCCCAAGGTGCCCGCCGCCGAGAAGATCGACGTCGACGAGTCCGGCCGTATCACGGGGCTGTTCTAAGATGGCCACGATACTCGACGGCAAGGCCGTCGCCGCCAAGGTCAAGTCGCAGGTCGCCGAGCGCGTGGAGCGCCTGAAGGGCAGGGGAGTCCCGTGCGGCCTCGCCGTGGTGCTCGTGGGCGAGGACCCCGCCAGCTCGGTGTATGTCCGCAACAAGCGCAAGGACTGCGCCGAGGTGGGTATCGAGGCCTTCGACTTCGACTTGCCTGCCAACTGCTCGCAGGAGGAGCTTGAGGCGCTGCTCGACGAGCTCAACGCAAACCCCCAGGTCAGCGGCATCCTCGTGCAGATGCCCCTGCCCGCGCACCTCGACGCGGAGCGCGCCATCGCCCACATCTCGCCGGAGAAGGACGTGGACGGCTTCCATCCGGTGAACCTGGGCAGGCTCGTCCGCGGCCTTCCCGGGCCTCGTCCCTGCACGCCGGCCGGCGTCATGCGTATCCTCGAGGAGTACGGCATCGACGTCGCGGGCAAGCGGGCCGTGGTCCTGGGTCGCTCCACCATCGTGGGCAAGCCCATGGCGCTCATGCTCATGGCTCACGACGCGACCGTCACCATCTGCCACTCTCGCACGCCCAACAAGGCCCAGACGGCCCAGCAGGCCGACATCGTCATCAGCGCCATCGGACACGCCAAGCTCGTGAAGGCCGACTGGATGCGCGGGGGCGCCGTCGTCATCGACGTGGGCATGAACCGCGACGAGGAGGGCAAGCTCTGCGGCGACGTGGACTACGCCCAGGTGGAGCCCCTTGCCAGCGCCATCACCCCAGTTCCGGGAGGTGTGGGCCCCATGACGCGCGCCATGCTCATGCTCAACTGCGTGACTGCCGCCGAGCGCCTTGCGGGCCTCGACGCGCATTGGGCAGAGTAGCCTTTCGGCTTGTTTGTTGAGATTGCGATGTATTGTCGCAATTGCCTAAGAAAGTTGCAGTTCTGCTCCAAAAGTGCGTTCGTTGCGGGTATCATAAGCAAGTCGGTTCAAAGGAACCGTGTTTTCTCGCAAGCGCATCAAGCTGATGAGCTTGCTCCGTTTACCCTCAATTGGGTAGAAAGAAAGGCTAGACAATGGCTCAGGGTACTGTTAAGTGGTTCAATCCGGACAAGGGCTACGGCTTCATCTCTCGTGAGGACGGCGACGACCTGTTCGTGCACTTCTCCGAGATTCAGATGGACGGCTTCAAGACCCTGGACGAGGGCCAGAAGGTCGAGTTCGAGATCACCACTGGCCAGAACGGCAAGCTGCAGGCCAGCAACGTCCACAAGATGTAATTAGCTTTTCCAAGCATTTTGTTGAGGGGCGTCCGCAAGGGCGCCCCTTTTTTGTGCCGCAAGGTTCGCGTAAGGCGCTCGGCCGCATGAGGTAGGGGTGCGATGCGTAAGTCCTGCATGGCATACAGCCACACGGCATACAAGCACGTCGTGTGGCCTTGCAAGGCCTGCGCTATGCGCATACGAAGCGTGCGGCTGTAGGCCGTCGCAATGAGCGTCGCAGGTTACGGTGCGCGTGAGTTTTTCGCTTTGCCGTGCGATTATCCTAGCGAGCAGCACTTCCGTGCCCTTGCCAGCTCCATCAACAGGGCGGGTACGGCGTTGTCGATGTTGGAGCCTATCTCAAAGCGGCAGCATTCCTTCAAGGGCCCCATCGCGTTGGCGACGCAGATGCTGTTGGGGAAGCGCCGCAGCATGCTGATGTCGTTCATCGAGTCACCGATGACGAGCACTTCCCCAGGCCCCCAGCCGTACTCCTCGCAGAGCAGCTCCACGGCCTCCACCTTCGTGTGGCCGGGTGTCGCCACGTCGACCCACTCGTCGCCCACCGCGCTAAAGACGAGCCGGTCTCCCAGGTCGCGCGTGAAGTCCGCCGCCACCTGTCCGGCCCCCTCATACGAGATGATCCCGAACTTGCAGATGGATTCCGGCGCGAGGCCGTCGCAGACGCGCCGTACCGACGCCTGGTGCAGGTTCTCGATGCGCTTGCATACATGCTGGGCTTCCAGGTCGAACACATACGGCTCGCCGGGCCCGAAGACGGCCAGGCCCAGGGGACGGGGGTCGCGAATCACGCGCTCCAGAAGGGCCTGGGCCACCGGCCGGGCGCACTCCTCGTGCACCAGGGTGTGCGCCCAGCACATGACGTCCATCCCGTTGCAGGCGATGAAGTCACGGCCAAGCTCGTCGGCGAAGTCGCCGAACACCTTGCGCATCGCATAGACGCTGCGCCCCGTCGTGGGGACGAAGGTGATGCCTGCCGCTCGCGCCTCGAGGATGGCCGGCGCGGCGCAGGCGGGCATGAGATGGTGGGCGTCGAGCAGGGTGCCGTCCAAGTCACAGAACACGGCCTTGATGCCTTGCGCCAGCTCAAGGAGCTTCTCGCGTGAGAGGGGGGCCGCGCTCATCGGGGGTCTCGACGCCATGGGTGGGTCCTACCTACGCTCGTCGGCCAGTTCGCAGAACTCTGCGGCCAGCTCGGCCAGGTCGATCCCAGCGGCCTGAAGTGCGCACGCGATGGGGGAGCCCGCCGCCAGGGAAGGGGCGGCGTTGACGTCGAGGATGCGCGTCTTGCCGCCGTCCCACACAAGGCGCACGCACGCCCAGTCGCGGCAGTCGCAGGCAATGAAGGCGTCCAGGGCGCAGCGCTCCACCTCGCTGCGGATGTCCTGCGCCTGCTCGGCGTCGCTCGAGAGGTGCGCAAGGTCCACAGGCGCGTGCCATGCGTCCCCGTCGCAAAGGTCGCCCGTGACCTCGATGGGCGGCAGAATGAGCACGTCGCTGAGGTCTCCCATGATGGGGACGATCATCTCGACGCCCTCGATGGCCGGGGTGACCACGACCTGGTCGCACTCCTGCTTGAGGCGCGTGAGGGTCTCGGAGAGCTCCTTGTGATCGGCCGCCGACGTCCCCGCGTCAAGCAAGGCGGCGTCGTTTGCACGCACCGTGAGGGGCCAGGCGCCGTCGAGGGCGTCCTCGATTATCTGCACCTGCCCGGTCTGGGCCAGCGCGTCCAGGCACGTCCTGTCGAGGGCCACGTGGGGCACGCGCTCGGCCTCGATGCTCTCGCAGGCGATGGCCCGTTCGAGCGTGTCGAGCAGCTGCGCGCCGTCGCGGCAGGCCCTGATGACGCTACTGCGCGAGCCGAGGTAGGGGATGCCCATGGCCTCGAGAAGCTGCTGGGCGCTGCCGGGCTCGCCCCAAACGTCGGGCGTCGCCACAAGGGCGAAGTCGGGCTTGGCCATCTGAAGGGCCACGGGCAGCAGCTCGTTGCACACGATGCAGCTGACCTCGTTGCCCTCCTGGGCGAAGGCCTGCAGAAAGCCCTGGGAGGCGTCGGTTTCATGCTTGACGAGAATTGCGATAGAGCGTGGCATGGTCTTCCTTACGTGTCGCGCGGACGGTCAATACGGACGGGGCTCGGTGTCTTCGCTATTCGGTCGAGCCGCCCTTGTCTCCGGGCTTGCGGCGCCTCCTCGTCGGCTGGCCGCCGTTTGCGCCGGCCGAGCCACTCGCGGCACCGTCCGAGCCCTCAGAGGGGCGGGCGGGTTTGGCGGTGTGCCGCCTGCGCTGGCCCGCGGACTTCTCCGAGGCGTCCTTTGCGGGCTGGCCTGCACGCTGTCCCTGGCCTTGCCCGCGCTCCTTGCCGCCCTGTTCCTGCCTGGCGGCGTCGTTGGTGCGCTCGGGCTGCTGGCCCGCCTGCTGGTGGCGACGGCGCGTTCTCGTGGCGCTGCCGTCCTGCTGCGCCTCCTGCGAGGCCGGCTTGCTCGCCTGGGGCTGGGCACCCTCGGCGGCCTGCGCGCTGTGATGGCGACGCGTGCGCCTCTGGGGCTCTGCCGCCTGCCCGTCCTTCGTGCCCGTGGCCGCCGCGCGCTGGCGCTGGGGCCTGTCGGGGGCCGCCTCGTTGCGCGGCTTGCGCGCGGGCTTGGGGGCGTCTTGCGCGGTCGCGTCCGCGTCGCGCTTGGCGCGCGGCTGCTCGGCGGCCTTCGCCTCGCCGGAGCGTGTCCTGCGCGGGCGCATCCCGCCGCCGCGCGGGCCGCGCTTCTGCTCGCCCTCGGCCTTTTCCGCAGGCTTGCCGTCCTGGGCGGCCTGGTCCTTGCCGTCCTGGGCGGGCTTGGAGCTGCGGCGCGGCGTGCGCTTTTCCTCCTTCGGCTCGCTCGCCTCAGAACTGCCGCGACGGCGGCGCGGCGTGCGCGAGGACTCGAGCAGTGACATGTCGAGGTCGCAGCCGTCACCTTCGCCGTTCTTGCGGTCGAGCTCGGCCAGCTGCATGGCGATCTCCGCCGTGCCGAGGGCCTCGAGCGCCTCTCGCGTGACGGTGTCGGGGCGCAGGGGGATGTTCTGCTCCTTGGCGCGCTTGCAGCAGCCCTCCGAGCAGGTCATGTCCTTGAGGGCGATGGTGAACGATTTGCCGTTCTCCAGGCGCAGCAGCAGCGTCTCCTTGGGAGTGTTGTACTCTACGATTTTCGCCTTGCCCAAGGGCGTATCGATGAGGTTGTTCTTCTTGGGCGCGCGCTGCTTGAAGTCGCGGTACGCCTCGAACTCGTAGCGCAGGCAGCACATGAGGCGGCCGCACACGCCGCTGATCTTTGAGGAGTTGAGGGGCAGGTCCTGCTCCTTGGCCATGCGGATGGAGACAGGCTCGAACTGCCCGCCGAAACGCACGCAGCACAGCTCCTGCCCGCAGGGGGCATAGCCTCCGGCCAGGCGTGCCTCGTCGCGCACGCCGATCTGGCGCATGTCCACGCGCTGGTGGAAGGCCCCGGCCAGGTCGCGTACGAGGTCGCGGAAGTCCACGCGGTCCTCTGCGGCGAAGTAGAACACGGCCTTCTCGCCGCCGAAGAGGAACTCCACGCCCACGGGCTTGATGTCCAGGTCGCTTTCCTTCACGAGCTTGCGGAAGGTGGGCATGGCCTCCTCTCCCTGGGCGGCGAGCTTCTCGGCGCGAGCGATGTCGGAGTCGGTGGCGACGCGCACCACGCTCTTCAGCTCGCCCTTGCCCTTGCACTCGCTGTCGGGCACGGAGAAGGGGTCTGCAGTCGCCAGGCCGAACTCGGTGCCGCGCTCGGTGTTCACGATGACGTGGTCGCCCGCCCTGGCTCCGGTGTTGCCCGGCTTGAACCACAGGTCTTGGGCACTGAAGTGCATGCGCACGGGGATTACGGTCGGCACTGGTGAATCTCCTTGAGGTCGAATAGCATGCCCTCGATGGCAAGCCGGGGCATAACGTTTCTTTCGATGTGCCTCATGGCGCATCCTACGGTCTCTATGGCGCGGAGCAGCTCCTCTTGCGAATACTCCTGCGACATGCGCGACAGGTCGCTCAGGCGGTCGTCGCAGGCAAGGGGCGCCGTCCGACCCAGCTTCAGGTGAAGGGCGTCGCGCAGGAAGGCGCGCTGCGCCCTCAGAGCTGCCATGATACCCGAACGCTGGGCAAACGTGAGCTGGCGTTTGTGCCGGTCAGACATATCCTTCAGCGCCCCGGCGCCCAAAATCTGCTGCGCCTGGTCATATTCCTGCTCCTGGGCCTGGCGCAGCCCCTCATTGGCGTCCTTGACGATCTTCTCCAGGGCGGCGGCGTGGCGCATGGCCCAGATGTCGTCGTGGCTGGCGATTCCCGCTATCTGGGCGAGGGCCTCGTCCCTGATAGCCCATTTGCTCGCGTCGGACAAGAACTCGGTTGCCTGCCGGGCATCCGTGCAGAAGGCCAGCGCCCGCCTGCAGCGGGCCTCGTCGTAGCCGCTCGTGCGGGCGAGGTCGGCGGCGGCGCTTGCGATGTCGCGCGCCGGGAAGCGCATGACCTGGCAGCGCGACGTGATGGTGGGCAGCACCGCCTCGGCGCTGGCGGCGAGCAGGATGAACACCGTGTCGTCGGGCGGCTCCTCCAAGTTCTTGAGAAACGCGTTGGCGCTCGCCGAGTTGAGGCCCTGGGCGTCGGTGAGGATGTAGGCCTTGCGCGGCGAGGTGATAGGGGAGAGCTGGACGTCGCCGATGAGGTCGCGCACCTGGTCGACGACATAGCCGGCCGCGCCCGCCGGGGCCACGGTGTGGATGTCGGGATGGCAGGTGTCGCGCCCTTCGAGCAGGTCGTCGAGGGCGCCGACGGCCAGGTGGGCGAGAGCCTCGGCTGCCTGTGCCTTAGCCGAGCTCGCCGGCCCCACCAGCAGGTAGGCGTGGCCGATCTCGCCGGTCTGGCAGATTTGCGCGATGAGGTTTCCCGCGCCTCCCCAGCCGCAGGTCAGTTCCGAGATGTCCCTCACTGGTCCCCACCTGCCGGGGCCGTGCATGCCTGAGCAAGCTCGTCCAGGCCCGGTAGGTCGGCGAGCTGGGCGCAGATGCGCCGCCACACCTGGTCGGGCGTGCCGGAGGCGTCGATGAGGCGCACGCGCTGGGGGTCGTGCTCGGCCAGCCACAGAAATCCCTGCCGCACGCGCGCGTGGAAGGCGTCGCCCTGCCGCTCCATCCGGTCGGCTCCCTGGGCGCAGGCGCGCTCATGGGCCAGGTTCTCGTCCAGGTCGAGTAGCAAGGTCCTGTCGGGCACGACGTCGCCACAGGACAAAGCATTGGCGTCGCGCACGGCCTGCTGGCCGAGCTCGCGGCCGAATCCCTGGTAGGCCAGGGTGGAGTCGCAGAACCGGTCGCACACCACCACGGCCCCCTGGTCGAGCGCCGGTACGATGACCTGCTCCACGAGCTGGGCGCGCGCCGCCTCAAAAAGCAGCAGCTCGGCCATGGGCGCGATGTCCAGGGAGGCCTTGTCCAGCAGGATCTGCCGCACCGCCTCCCCCAGGGCCGTCGTGCCGGGCTCGCGCAGGCGCACGACCTCGCGCCCGGTGCGCTCCAAGGCCTCTACCAGCTTGGACAGCTGTGTGGTCTTTCCCACGCCGTCGAGCCCCTCAAGGCTTATGAGGAGGCCGGTGTGCCCCTGCGGGGTCGTTGTCGGGGCGGCGTCTGTCATGCGTGGCCTTCCTCGGTCGAAACGTCAAGCTATCGATAAGAATTGATGTAGTATAGGCCAACGTTGTGTGGGAAACGTCGTGTGCGCGTCTTTGCACGCACCCGGCCGGGGGAGGCGAGATGGACCGCTACCTGTACTTCGAGCTGCATCGGCGGTTCAACGAGGAGCGCCAATACCTCCTGCCGCGCTATCGCATCGTTTTCGACGAGCTGTCGTTGATGTGCATCTTGCGTGAGCAGACATGTTTGAGCGTGTCGGAGCTCGCCCAGCTGCAGCTTGTCAGCTCCTCTACCGAGTCGCGGCGGGTCTGCCGTCTTGAGGAGGCGGGGTTTGTCGCGCTTTTCCACCCGCCGAGCGACCGGCGTCGCACGCACTGCTGCCTCACGCCGTTCGGCCAGACCTCGCAGACGGCCTTTCTGGAGGAATTCCATTATGGGTTTCCTCTCGGCTCATCGTTTGCCCGCGCCTGCCCGGATGCCGCCTGCCTCATTCCCGTCGTCGCGGCCATGGGGCGCGTTCCCATGCCGGCCGACAACCTCATCCTCTTCTGCTATGTCATGCGCTCGTGCGAGGCCATGACGGTGAGCGACATCGTCGAACTCACGGGTCTGCAGGAAGGTACCGTGTCAATGGCCCTGCGTCGCATGGAGCAGGACGGCACCATGGACGTGGTGAGCCTCACGCGCTCGCCCCTGTCGCGCCCTCACCGCCGGATGGCGCGCCGGCACATCACCTCATATGGCCAGCGCTGCGGCCAGGAGCTGCTGCGGATGGTGGCCGAGCTGTAACGGCTCTCGTCCGGGATTTCCCCCAGGTTCCCCCAATTCCCTCATTGCGTGAGTTGTTCGAGATTGCCGTCGCAACTTAATTTGCGCGGTGTTATAGTTCACGCGAATCCTCCTCATATGACAAGTCCCGTCTCAAATAGTTCGGGGCTCGCATGCGGTTTCGCGCATTAGGGGGATAACCCAATCGGTACCAATGCAAAGGAGCTCCCGTGAAGTTCTTCCTCGACACGGCGGATCTTGATGAGATTCGCGAGGCTGCGTCCTGGGGCGTTGTCGCAGGCGTGACCACCAACCCGTCGCTGTACGCCAAGATCGGCGGCAAGCTCGCCGACTTCGAGAACCACATCGCCCGCATCTGCGAGATCGTCGACGGCCCCGTGTCCGCTGAGACCACCGCCATGACCCGCGACCAGATCGTCGCCGACGGCCGCCGCCTGGCTGCCATCGCCCCCAACGTGGTCGTGAAGATCCCCGTTATGGCCGAGGGCCTCGCCGCCACCAAGCAGCTCGCCAGCGAGGGCATCGCGGTCAACATGACGCTCGTCTTCTCCGCGCCCCAGGCCATCATGGCCGCCCGTGCCGGCGCGCGCTACATCTCCCCGTTCGTCGGTCGTTTCGACGACATCGCCGAGGACGGCCTCAACCAGCTCTCCGACATCGTGAACTGCATCGGCAACTACGACTTCGGCCATGAGGTCGAGATCATCGCCGCCTCCGTGCGCTCTCCCCACCACGTGACCCAGGCTGCTCTCATGGGCGCGGACATCGCCACCGTGCCCTTCGGCGCTCTCAAGAAGTGCATCGAGCACCCCCTGACCGACCGCGGTCTCGAGCGCTTCCTGGCCGATTGGAAGAAAGTTGAGCAGGCATGATCGAGGATTCCTCGACTGAGGCCC
>CAVJGP010000004.1:0-50978 GCA_963648855.1 Alistipes onderdonkii
GGACGCCGAGCTAACCAAGCTGGGCATGCTCGACTTCGACGCAAGGATCCGCCGCATCTGCCAGGCCGTGGTGGACGGCGACGCCTGCGGCCAGATGCTCGCAGGTCACACGGGCGCCCTCTCGGCTGAGGACGCCGAGACACTGGCCTACATGGCGGAAAGCGGCGCCTACGGCACATTGAGCAACAACATCCGCAACAAGATGCGTGCCGAGGAAGCCGAGGTGGGGCGCGTGCGCGCTCGCCTGCGCTACATGTGGCGCCGGCTCTTCCCTCCCCTGAAGAGCCTCAAGGCCAACTACCCCATTCTCGAGCGCGCCCCCTGGACGCTGCCGTTCGTGCACATCTACCGCTTCACCGTGCGCCTCTTCAAGCGCCGCGGCCTGGTGCGCTCCGAGTTCTCGGCCCTCTCCGGCAAAACCGGTACCCTCGCCCCCACCGACAAGAAGCGCTAGGCGGGCGAAAGGCTGGCACAAACAAAGCCGAGGCAGTCCAACGGCATGGAAACATGTACTTGAGATACGCGAAATTAAGCAAAAACGTGTATCTCAGGTACAGTGAATTATGAATTGCGCGTGAATGGGGCTTCAAGAGAAGCACGTGCGTTGGCGGGCTTTGCAGGGTTAGGCGGGGCGGGAGTCGACCAGGGCGATGAGGGACTCGCGGGAGGAGACGCCGAGCTTCTCGTAGATGTGGCGGATGTGGGTGCGCACGGTGTTCTCGGAGATGCCCAGGGCTGGGGCGATGTACGACGAGCCGTACCCCCTGCCGGCGTAGAGCAGCACCTCGAGCTCGCGGGGCGACAGGCCCCGCTGAGCGGCGAGTGCATGGCAGCGAGCCTCGAAGGCGCCCTCGTCGGAGGCAGCGGGGGCGGTTTGAGATGCCGGGTCGCCCGCCTGGGGAGACTCCGCGTCGGGTCGGGCCGACGGGAGGGCTCGCAGGGCATAGGACACGGCGACCGCCGTGAAATAGACCGCCTCGAGGACGAAGCACAGGATGCGCCCGCCCGTGCCGAGCACCTCGATGGAGACCAGGCCCACCAAGGCCGCCAGCGCACACGACGCCAGGACAGCGGAGGCAAAGCGGCGCGGGTCGAGGCCCGTCTCGGCGACGGCGACGCAGAACTGCGCGAAGGCGGCGCCCGTCAGGAGCGCAAAGCCCACGGCCGAGAACGTTGTGGAGAAGACCGCGATGAGTGGGCCGCTCACAAGCTGCTTGATGACGGGGATGACCAGGACGAGCGAGATTGCCACGGGCTGCACAGCACGGGTCAGCACACCGAGACGGCCCGCCTCGCCGTACTTGGAGCCCGCGAACGCGACGATGAGCGCACTTGCGAGCGCGCCGACGATGACGCCGGGCACCTCCGCCACGGCAGAGCGCCAGGCGGTCTCGTCGGCAAGAACGGGGTCCCAGGTGAGTCCGGTGATGAACGAACAGAAAGCCAGGCCTGCCAACGGTATCCAAAGAAGGCCGGCCACCTGCGGCAGCGTGGGGCGCACACCAGAGCCGCTCAGGCTCTCGGGGATGTCGCAGACGACGGCGAGCAAGGACACGCCATTGGCGGGCGCGCGGCCCTCGTCACGCGCGGATCGGGCATCGGCCAGCGATGCCGCACGGGAAGTCTCGCCCCGGCGTGGACGCTCGCACGCGACGAGCGCGGCAAACGACCCGGCGCAGAGCACGAGCAGAAGCGCGACAGCCACGCCCGGCAGAGCGACGAGCTTGAAGACGGCCTGTGTCACGCCCGCGACGACGATGGCGACGGCGATGGAGCGCAGCAGGACGACGGTCTGGAGACGCACGGAAAGGCAGAACCACTCGCGCGAGAGCAGGAATAGACCCGCGCCCAGAGCAAGGCCTGCGCAGAAGAGCACGGCCTGGGGAATCTCGACAAGCACGGCGACCGCAAGTGACGCGGTGGCGCACAGGCACAGGAGCGCTCCCAAGACGGCGCTTGGCAGGCTTGCCTCGGGCTTGGCGCAGGCAGGCACGCCCCGCTCGCAGCGGGCCGCAAAGGCACGCACCCCGGCTTGGCCAGGCGCCTCTCGCTCAGTCGCATCAGACCCGCCATCCCTGCCGTCGCGTGCAGACACGGAAGGCATCGAGGACGTTCTGCGCCCCAGAAGGGCCGTCGCCAGCCCCGCAAGCACGAGGGCCACGAGGACGCCGTACATCAGAGCCGTCAACCGCTGGAACCCGACGCCGGCAAGGCCCGCGTCGAAGCGCCGAATGAAGCACAGGACATAGGAGAGCAGGCAACCAAGGCCAAGCCCGGGGGCCACGAAACCGCGATAAGCGGCCGAGACCCGCGCGGCGCCGGAACCAACGCCAAGCTCATCTGCACATCGCACGGCAATCCCCCACTACTTCCGCTGGCCCAACGAGGCACGACAGGGGCCATTATGCCACAAGAGAGGATGCCGCCCGAACCCTCGACAAGCGCGACACCCAACCGTGTGAGAAGCCCTGCGAGAAGCCCACACAGGCGAGAGGCCATGGCCCGCCAGGACTCTGGAGCACCGCGAGCCGCAGGGACAACGCGCCACCACCGCGAGCGACGCGCACAGACGAACGACCATGGCGCATCGACGTGCCCGGCCGCGCAGGCACAATGCCCGCCCCTCGCAAGAAAACCCCAGGCTGGTCTCGGCTCCACGAGCAGAAAGGTTGCCTCGCACGGCCAACGCCGGCTTCGGCCACAGCAACCCGGAGCCGCAGCAACCTGGCGCCACAGCTGCCCGGCGCCGCAGCAACCTGGTGCCACAGGTGCCCGGCGGCGCAACGTCACGGCGGCGCAACGTCACGGCGGCGCAACGTCACGGCGGCGCAACGTCACGGCGGCGCAACGTCACGGCGGCGCAACGTCACGGCGGCGCAACGTCACGGCGGCGCAAACAAGAAGGCGGCCCGCCCCCGGCGTGGGGAGCGGGCCGCCCGCGGTGGTGCTATCGGGGCTTTCGGCAGCTCAGGACCGCCGGGGGCGTGTTAGCCCTGGAACTGGTCGGCCAGGCTCTCGTCCACGGTCACGTCGGAAATCGCGAGGCCGAAGGGGCTGGACTCCCAGGACACGACGGTGAACTTGCCGTAGGTCACGACGTCCTCGGCGCCGTCCTGCTTCACGGTGAGCTTCACCGCGTAGGTGTAGGAGCCGTCGCCGTTGTCCGTGACGCCGGCGAACTCGGCCTGCACGCTCACGCCATACTGGGGCCACACGGTGTAGCTGGAGCCGTCCTCGGAGCGCACGACATTGGTGGCCCAGGCGTAGCCGGTGTCGTAGCACTCGCCGCCCGCGAGCCCCGCGATGAGCGCCGCGGCCTTGTCGGCAGGGATGGTGTAGGAGCCGTCGTCGTTCTTCTGGATGCCCAGGTCGGCGAGGTTGTTGCGGTCAAGCGCGCTGGCGGCATCGAAGAAGCTCGCGAAGCGGTCAGCGTTGCCCGCCTGGCCGATGAGCGCGCCGGCGAAGGCGCCCCACGCTACGGGGTCGGCGGCGTTGGTGACGGAGCCGTCGTTCTGCGTGCCGTCGATCAGGGCCTGCTGCCAGGCCTGATAGGTGTCCGGGTCCTCAGTGCTCGCCTGATACTGGGCGCTCAGGTAGAGAACGCCCAGGTACTCGGCCAGCTGCTCGGTCTTGGCAGCTTGGTCGACGGCGCCGGACTGGTCCGCCTGGTCGGCGGCGTCGGCGGCGGGCTGCTCGGACTGGGTGGCGGGCTCGCTGGCCTGATCGACATTCTCGGGCGTCTCGCCGGGCTCAAGGCCGTCCTTCGCGATGCCCTCGCCGCCCTGGTCGATGTCCTCGGCGGTGTCGCCGCCCTGGCTGGGATCGTCGGGCGTCACTTCGGGCGTGGCAGGCTGCAGGGCGTCGATGGCAGCCTGCACGGCCTGAGTCTGGGCGTCAACCGCGTCCTGGGTGGCGGTGGTGTCGGCGAGCACGCCCTGCGCGGCGGCGACGGCGCTCTGCAGGTTCGCCCAGGTTTCGGGCGAGTACTGGGCCTCATCAAGCGCCAGGGCCTTGTTCACCACGTCGACGAGGGCCGTGGTGTCGGCCTGCTCGGGCGTAGGCTGCGGGTCGGAGACGGGCTGGAGGGCGTCGATGGCGGAGCGCACGAGCTGCGCCTGGGCGTCCACGATGGTCTGCGTGGCCGAGCCGTCGGCCAGCACGGCGCTTGCGGCCGCGACGGCGCCGCTCAGCTTGCCCCAGCTCGCGGGCGTGTAATCGGCCTCGCTCAACGCCTGCGCGTCGGAGACTGCCTGCTGCAGGGCCGTCGTGTCCACCGTGACGGGCGCGGCGGCGGGCTCAAGCGCGTTGATGGCGTCGTTGAGCTGGGCGGCCAGCGCGTCGCACACCGTCTGGGTGAGCGTGGCGTCCTGCTGCACGGCCTCGGCGGCGCTGCGGGCGGCGACCATCTTCGCCCAGCTCGCGGGCGTGTAGTCGGTCTCGTTCAGCTCATAGGAATGGCTCACGAGGCGGGTGAGCTCCTGCTTGTCGATCTGGGCGTCGGGCGCGGGGCCGCCGTCCTCCTGGGCGATGGTGCCCTGGGCGATGTCGGTGGAGGTGGGGTCGGCGAGCACGCCATTGTCGTCGAAGTAGAGCGCCGCGCCCTTGAAGGTGAAGGTGCCGCTGCGCAGGATGCCGTTGGTGCCGCAGTAGATCACGCGGCCGTCGGGCAGGTAGGTGAGGCCGGTGGCCATGGCGCCGGTGTCGGCGTCGAAGTAACGCGTGCCGTCGGTGAGGGTCACGAAGCCCGTGACGCGCAGGCCGTTCTCGTCGTAGTACTTCACGGCGTTGTTGGCCTGAGTGACCAGGCCGGTCTGCATGGCGCCGTACTGCGGCTCGAAGTAGCGCCAGGAGCCGCCCACGTAGCACTCACCGCGCAGCAGGTAGCCGCCGATGTAGTAGTGCGTCGCGCCGTCGAAGAACGACCAGCCGTCGGGCTGGTACTCCTCAACGGCCGTGACGGCGAAGCCCCACTCGGCGTTGGAGCCGTCGGTCACGAGGCGGATCTTGACCGACTCGCCGGGCACCTTCACCGTGGCGCCGGCCAGCGCGTTGCCCGTGTACTTGCCCACCATGGAGCCGTCGGCGGCGTAAATCTCGACGTAGTCGTAGCCCGACTCGACGTAGGTCTGCTTGTCGAAGGTGAGGGCCAGGCCCGCGGCGCCGGACTGCGTGTACACCCAGGTGTCGCAGGTGGAGTTGGCGTAGGTGTGCGGGCTGGCGAGGTCGGTGGCCTTGGCCGCAACGTGCTGGTTGCACACGACCTCCACCTGGGCCGACTGGGTGACGCCCGAGCCGTCGGCGGCGGTGCAGGTGATGACAGTGGAGCCCTGGGCCACGCCGGTCACGTTGCCCTTCTCATCCACCTTGGCCACGGCCGGGTTGGAGGAAGACCAGGTCACAGCCTTGTTGTAGGCGTCGTTGGGCAGCACGGTGGCGAGCAGCGGCTTGGTGTCGCCCGCCTCCATGGAGAAGGTGGCCTTGTTGAGATTGATCTGCTCCACAGGCTGCACAACCTGCACGCTGCACGTGGCGCTTTGCTTGCCTACTGAAATCGTAACAGTGGCGGTGCCCAGGCCCGCCGTGGTGACGGAGCCGTCCTGGCCCACCGTGGCCACTGTGTTGTCGCTGCTCGACCACGTCTGCGCGTCGGTGCAGTTGGCCGGGTCCACCGTCGCCGTGAGCTTGGCCGTCTGCAGGCCCTTGAGCAGCACGACGGAGGTGTTGTTGAGCGTGACGCTCGTGGCGTGGAAGCGGTTCTGCACGAAGGTGAAGCCGTGCGCGGAGGCGAACTCGGGCGCGATGGACTCGGGGTCGCCCAGGACGGTGAGGCCGGCGATGTCCTCGTAGGTGGTATGCTTGACCACCTGGTCCTTGCCGTCGGCGTCCTTCTGCGTGACCTCGGTCTCCTTGGCCAGCACGAACGCGTCGTCGGCGATGGTGGTGACGGTGGGGGCGATGTCCACGCTCTTGAGGCCCGCGCAGCCCTCGAAGGCCTTGCTGGCGATGAAGGCGATGCTGCCGTCGGGGATGACGACGTCGCCCAGGAGCGTGGCGTCCTTGAAGGCGCCCGTCTCGATGGCAACGACCTTGGCGCCGTTGAGCTCCGTGGGCACGGTGAGGGTGGCGGAGGTGCCCTCGTAGCCCGTGATGTGGGCGTTCTTGTCGGAGTCGAGCGTGTAGGTGAAGGTGTCCTGCCCCACCTGGGCCTTCGTGCCGGAGGCGTCCGAGGTGGCCTGCGCCGAGGTGGCGTCGGTCGCGGCGGCGGCCGTGGCGTCCTGGCTGGCAGAGGCGGTGGCCTCGCTTGCCAGGGCGGTGAGGAAGGTCTTGCCGGAGGTGTCCGAAGCCGAGTCGGCCAAGGCGGATGCGGGCTGGACGGTGGCGGCAAGCATGAGCAGCGCGATGGCCGCAGCGGGAATCGCTGCGACGGCGTGCCTGCAAACCGAAGACGTGCGTGCCATGAAGTGCTCCTTTCAGATGGAAGGGGTGCCGCATGCCGACACCCCTCAGTGCGACAGAGCAAACACACGTGCAAACTCACTATACCTTGACGAGGATTATAGCCGCCTCGTCACAACAGGAGAGGTGGGCACCGCAAAGTTATCGTCTATTCCGCGCAAGGGTGGTTTGGTTCGCAGGGCGGACATGGGCGCGGCCGGGCAAGCGGAATCCAGGGGGCATGCCGCGCACCTCACGCTCGCCCCGCCTGAGCCGCGCACCTCGCCCGGCGCCCGCTCCTCCCCTAGCTCCTGCCGGGCGGGTCGTTGGGGCCGGGCACCCACTCGCGGGGCTCCAGGCCCACGTTGGCGTTGTCTTCCTGGGGCGTGACGATTTGCATACCGTGGAAGAACTGGCGGATCTGCGCGGCGCTCACCGGGCGGAAGTCGTTAGCATCCACGCCCACGTCGTAGCGCCGATAGCCGCGCTCGCGCTGCAGCTCGTTGTAATGGGTGCCCGCGCTGTGGATGTGGCCGTGCACGTGCACCGTGCCATGGAAGATGCCGTTCCACGTCATGAAGGGGTAGTGGCAGGCGATGAAGCGCGTCTTGTTGTACTTGATGTCGCGGTAGTCGTCCACGCTCTCGAACACGTCCAGGCCCGACCAGTCGATGTCGTGGTTGCCCTGCACGAGCTGGATGTGCTTGCAGCGGATGCCGCTCAGGTACTCCTGCACCTCCTCGGGCGCGCCGCGCATAGACAGGTCGCCCAGGATGCAGAGGATGTCGTTCTCAGCGACGCACTCGTTGATGTTGTCGATGAGGCCCCGGCCCATCTGCTCCACCGTGTCCCAGGGGCGCTGGGTGAAGGTGAGGATGTTGCGATGGCACAGATGCAGGTCGCTGGTAAACCAGAGCACGCGAGACCTCCCATAACGTCGTGGCGATGGGCGCGATTATAGCCGAGATGTGCTAACCTTTGCCCCCGACGGGGCCGAAGCAAATCGCAGGGGGTTGCCAAGGCACGACGCGCGCAAACCGTGCGCGCCGCAGCCCGTGTCCGCACACAACCCAAGGGAGGCATCGTCGATGGACGAGACAAAAGTCATCGAGGTAAAGCAGCAAATTCTGTGGGAGAACACCCAGGAGGCCGACCAGTGGCGCGCTTCGCTGGCCAAGAAGGGCACGTTCTTCCTCGACGTGATGGCCTCGCCCGGCGCCGGCAAGACCACGCTCATCCTGGCCCTGCTCAAGGAGCTCAAGGCGCGCGGCCTGGAGTGCGGCGTGATCGAGGCCGACCTGGAGAGCGACGTGGACGCCCTCAAGATCAAGGAGGCCGGCGTGGCCTCGGTGGAGCTCAACACCAAGGGCGTCTGCCACGTGGAGATGGGCATGGTGAAGCGCTCCTTCGCGGCCTTCGGCGACAAGCACTTCGACTTCATGGTGCTCGAGAACATCGGCAACCTCGTGTGCCCGGCCGACTTCGACACGGGAGCGCACGTGCGCGTCATGCTGCTCAGCGTGCCCGAGGGCTACGACAAGGTGTACAAGTACCCGCCGATGTTCGCCGTGACCAACGCCCTCATCGTGACGAAGTGCGCCTACCTGCCGCTCAACCCTGACTTCGACATGGACGCCCTCAAGAAGCAGGCGTGCGTGCTGAACCCCTCCACGCGCGTCTTCGAGACCGACGCCCGCAACGGCCAGGGCATCGCCGAGCTGGCCGACTGGCTCGTGGAGATGCGCACCAAGACGCTCGCCCTGGCGTAAGGGAAGAGAAAGCGGCACAGGCTGGTGCATCTACCAGGTAGGATGCACAAAGAAGCGGGGCCTCGGCCGATGTGGCTGAGGCCCCGCTTTTGGTATGCGAGCATGGGAGAAAACGCGCGGCGGGCGCATGGCGCGACGACGGGCGCACGGCATGGTGGCGAGCCGCAAAAAGCAACGGCGGGCACGCGCCGTATCGCACGTACCCGCCGCATTTCACGACAAGCGAGAAGGTCGGCCGCCTCTCCGCAACAACCTGGCGGCCTACTTCACGCCCTTGGCGTCGAGGTCGCCGCACATGGCGCGGTAGGCAACGTCGGTGGAGTCGATGGCCGAGTCGCGCTCAAGAGAGCGGGCGTAGGCGCGCTCCTTCATCATCTCGCGGAAGGCGGCGGCGTCGGCGTCCTCGCGGGCGAGCTTCTCAGCACGGCGACGCGCGTCGGCCTCGTTCTCGCGGGCGCGAATCTCGGGACGCGCGGCCCGTTCGGAGGCGCGGATGGCGCGGATCTGGTCGCGCTGGGCCTCGTTGGCCTCCAGGTAGGCCTCCTGCATGTCGGCCTGGGCCATCTGGTAGGAGGTGAGCAGCTCACGGGTGCGCTCGCGGGCGGCCTCCACCTTGGCGTTGCGCTCCTCACGCATGGTCTCGCGCACGGCGCGGGCATGGGCGCGCTCGTCCTTGCGGCGGGCCTTCTCCTCGGCGCGCACGCGGCGCTTCTCGATGTCGGCGGCGTCCTTGAGCTCGCGCCACTCCTCGCGCAGGGCGGCCTCGGCGCTCACGCGGGCCTTGCCCTTCTCGGTGCGGGCACGCACGCGCGCGTCGGCCTCGTCCAGGCGCAGCTGGCGGGTGTCGGCGCAGATCTTCTCCTCGGCCGCGCCCAGCTCGGCCTCGCGGGCGATGAGGGCCTCAAGCTCAGGGCCCTCCACGCCGGCGCGGCGGGCGTCGCGCAACTCCACCACGGCCATGGCGTGGTCCTTCATGGCCTTGCGGATGGCGTCCTCGCGGGCGTCCTCCACCTTGGCCTGCGAGGTGATGCGCTCGTCGGCCCCGCGCATGGACTCCAGGTCGGTCTTGGCATGCTCGCGGCGCAGCTTGCGGATGGCCTTGCGGTACTCGCGGCGGGCCAGCCAAGCGCGCTCGTTGGCCTCGCACCACGCCTCGCGGCCCTCGGCACGGGCCATCTCGCGATCGACGTCGAGCTGGCGCGACCCCATGGTGTAGGCGTCCTCGGCGGCGTTCTTGTCGTGGCGGGCCTGCGCCAGGCGCGCCTCCTGGGCCGGGCCCTCCTCCTTGCGGAAGCGGCGCTGCTCGGCGCGGGTGGCGTGGCGCAGCTCGGCCGCGTCGGCGCGGGCCACCACCCAATCGGCGCGGCCCTCGGCGCGTGCCATCTCGCGCTCGACGTTCATCTCCCAGGCCTCGCGGCGGGCGGCGTCGTCAGCGGCCAGGCGCTCGGCGCGCATCTGGGCCACGGCGGCGTCGTCGGCGGCGTCCTCGGCGGCGTACTGCTCGCGCTTGCGGTTGCGCAGCTCGCGCAGGGCCGCGCGCTCGAGGGCCTTCGAGACGGACTTCTTGGGCTGCACCGCCGAAGGGGCGGGCGTGCCCTCATTGAGCTTGGTCTGTTCCATGGCGCATCCCCTATCTCGTTGGAAACGCAGGTACGTGGCGAGCCTGGCTTAGAGCAGGCTCTTGGGGCAGGTGGTGATGATCATGCCGGCCTCGCCGGTGTAGGTGCCAATGACCGGACCCATCCAGCTGGCCTCGGGGCAGTACGACACGCCGGCGGCGTCGAACGCGGCCTTGAAGGCCTCGACGCGCTCGGGCGAGGCGGCGTGGCTGAAACGCACCTCAAGCTCGCCGTCCTGGGCCTCGAGCGACTTGACGTAGGCGGCGCAGTCCTTGAGCAGGCCCTTCACGCCGCGCGACTTGGTGACCGTCTCAATCACGCCGTCGGGCTTGTCGAGCTCCAGCACGGGCTTGAGGTTGAGCAGGCCCGCGGCCACGCCGGCGGCCTTGCCGATGCGCCCGCCCTTGATGAGGTTGTCGAGCTGGTTGAGGGCAACGACGGTGTGGATCTTGTCGGCCATGAGGCGCATGTGGGCGGCGGCGAAGGAGAGGCTGGCGCCCTCGTCGCGCATGCGGATGGCCTTCTCGCACATGAGCGAGATGCCCTCCTGCACGGCCAAGGAGTCGATGACCTCCACCTTGATGCCGTCCTTGGCGCAGATGTCGGCGGCCAGGCAGGCGGAGTGGTGCGTGTCGGAGACGCCGGCGCTCAGCGTGATGCAGAGCACGCCCTCGCAGCCCTGGGCCACCTCGCGGAACGTCTGCTCGAACTTGCCGGGCGCGGGGCACGACGTCTTGGGCAGGCCCTGGGGCAGGTACTCGGCCATGCGCTTGAAGAACTCCTCGGGCAGCATGGTCTGGCCGTCGATGTACTCGTCCTCGCCGAAGCGCACGGTGAGGGGCACGACGGCCACGCCCTGCTCCTTGAGGCGAGGGGTGGGCGTGGCGCTCGTTGAATCAAGAACGATTGCGAACAAAGGAGGGCTCCTCACTGCTCAGAGACATTTTGCCGGGAAGTATACCCCATGCGGGCGCACATCGTGTGCTGGCCTGCAGCGATGCGGCGAGCGGTTTTGGGCGAGGCGAGAAGGGCGAGGTGGTCTGCGGAGCGCGGCAGGCGGCAGACCGGACCGGCGTGACTTGTGGGGCCGGCCTGGCGGGACGGCGCGGCGGCACGAGCGGGGCGCGGCAGGCGGCAGACCGGACCGGCGTAACTTGCGGGGCGGTCTGGTCGGCAGGCGCCGCCCCGCACCGCAGGCTGCGGCTGCTTCCCCTAGTCCTCGCTCCCCTCATCTTCCTCCGAGGCTCCGGGGTCGTCGCGGCCGGCGATGCAGGCGAGGAAGCGCTCGCCGTAGCGGGCAGCCTTGCGTGCGCCCACGCCCGAGACCTCGAGCAGCTCGTCGAGGTCGCAGGGGCGCTTGGCGGCCATGTCGATGAGGGTGGCGTTGTTGAACACGATGTAGGCGGGCACGCCCTCCTCGCGGGCGATGACGGTGCGCAGGGCGCGCAGGCGCTCGAACATCTCCTCGTCCACCTCGGGCACGCCCGCGCCACCACGGCCGAACGTGGCGCCCTTCGACCCCGCCACGGGGCCCGCCGGGGCCGGCTTTGCCTTGAGGCGCTTGGGCACCTTGAGCAGGTAGGGGGTCTTCTCGCGCAGAAGCCAGCGCTGGCCCTGCTCCGTGGCGTAGACGGTGGGGTACTGCCCCGGCGTGCAGGCAAGGTGTCCCACCTCCTCCAGCGAGTCGAGCACGAAGCGCACGCGCTGCGTGGACACGTCGGACATGATGCCGTAGGTGGAGAGCTGGTCGTAGCCCGCGTCGAGGATGCGCTGGGAGCGCGAGCCGCGCAGGATGTCCACCACCGTGGACTTGCCCGCCGTCCGGCCCGCCGCGCGCACGCGCAGCACGCAGCTCATCACCTTCTGCGCCTCCACCGTGGCGTCCTGCTCTTCAACATCGACCGAGCAGTTTGAGCAGTGATCGCAATGGCGCGTCTCCGCAGCCTGGCCGAAATAGCTCAGCAGGTAAGCGCGCAGGCAGTCGGCGGTGGTGCAGTAGAGCGTCATCTTCTTGAGGCGCTCGCAGTCGCGGGCGTGCAGCAGCGCCGCCGTCTGGGGGTCGCAGCCGTTGGCCTCGGACTCGTCGCGGCTGCGGTCGATGAGGAACTGGCAGGTCTGCACGTCCTTCTTGTTATAGATGAGGATGCAGTCCGCAGCTGAGCCGTCGCGGCCCGCGCGGCCCGCCTCCTGGTAATATCCTTCCAGGTCAGAGGGCATGTTGTAGTGGATGACGAAGCCAACGTTGGACTTGTCGATACCCATGCCGAAGGCGTTGGTAGCCACCATCACGCTGGCGCGGTCGTAGAGGAACTCGTCCTGGTTGGCGCGGCGCTCCTCGGCGGAGAGGCCGGCGTGGTAGCGCGTGGAGGCGAAGCCCTCCTGCCAGAGCAGGTCGCACACGTGCTCCACAGCCTTGCGGGTGGAGCAGTACACGATGCCCGTCTGGCCGCTGCCCGCCGCGGTGCCGTCGGCGTTGCGCAGGGCGGCGCGGGCGCGCACGAGGCGCACGAGGGTCGCGTCCTTCTCGCGCGGCTCAGGGCGCTCCACGCCGAAGTACAGGTTGGGGCGGTCGAAGCCGCCCACGAGCACGAAGGGGTCGCGCAGCTCCAGGGCGTCCACGATGTCGGCGCGGACCTCCTCGGTGGCCGTGGCCGTGAGCGCCGCCACGCGCGGACGCGTGGGCAGGCTCTCCACGAAGCCGGCGATCTGGCGGTAGTCGGGGCGGAAGTCCTGGCCCCACTGCGACACGCAGTGCGCCTCGTCCACAGCCACGAGGTCGATGGGCACGGTGCGCGCGAGCTCGGCCAGGCGGGGGCTCCCGAGGCGCTCGGGTGCCACATAGAGCAGGCGGATCTGGCCCGACGACGCGCGGGCAAAGGCGTCGGCCTGCTCGGCGGCACTGAGGGAGGAGTTGACGCACGCGGCGGGGATGCCGGCCTGCTCCAAGCCTGCGACCTGGTCTTTCATAAGCGAGATGAGCGGCGACACCACGAGCGTGAGACCGGGCAGCATGAGCGCCGGAATCTGGTAGACGATGGACTTGCCCGCGCCCGTGGGCATGACGCCCAGCACGTCGCGGCCCTCGAGCACGGCCGACACCAGGTCGCGCTGGTTGGGGCGGAAGTCGTCGTAGCCGAAGCGCTCCTTGAGCAGCGCGCGGGCGCGGCGCATGGCGGGCGAGTCGGCAGGGGCGACGGGGGCGGCGGGCTGCTCCCCTAGCCAAGTCGGCGCGGCGGATGCGCCGACGGGCTGCTCCCCCGACCAGGCGGGGGCGGGCGCGACGGTCTTCTCGGCGGGCTGGTATTCGGGCTCGTAGGGCATCTAGGCTCCTTGCGACATTTGTGCTGTGTGCCTGCGATTGTAGGCCCCGACGGGTAAAATCGCCCCCACATATGGCACATCGCGCACGGCAAACACGCCGCGCGGCGCACGAGACGGGTTGAAGGCATGGAAGCGTACATCCACCGAGTCGCATATTACGAGACCGACCGCATGGGCATCACCCACCACTCCAACTACATCCGCTGGATGGAGGAGGCGCGCGTGGACTTCATGGACCAGATCGGCTGGAACTTCGCGCGCATGGAAGCCGAAGGCATCACGAGCCCCGTGCTGGGCGTGGAGTGCAGCTACAAGAAGCCCACCACCTTCGAGGACCGCGTGGCCATCGAGGTAACCCTGCCCGCGTACAACGGCATCCGCGCCACCTTCGGCTACACGATGCGCAAGCTCGACGCCGAGGGCAAGCCCGGCCACGTGGTGTTCGTCGGCACCTCGCAGCACTGCTTCGTGGGGCCCGACGGACGTCCCATGCGCGTATGCCGCGAGCTGCCCGCCTTCGACGCCACCCTGCGCGAGGTGATGACGCAGCAGGAGAAGGACGAGCAGGGAGCGTAGGGGGCGCCTGGGGACGAAAGAGGAGCGGGTCGGGGCACCTGTCCCACGTGGGTACGATGACCGCACGGGCTTAGGCGGCTGTCCCGCACGGCCTCGGCGCCGTCTTGGCGGCACTGTCTGCCTCGACGACCTGGGCGCTCGGATTTAATGTCGCGACCCGCGGCGAACGCTCAACGGGACGACTCGCCGACCCGGGCGCTCGGCTTTATTTGGGAAACTAGAGTTTTGTAACGCTATCAACAGCTGAACTGTAAGGAGATGCACATGGACAAGTCCACCGTCAAGCTCGGCATCATCGGCGCCATGGAAGTCGAGGTCAAGACCCTCATGGAACAGGTGGAGGGGGCGCAGATGCGCGAAAAGGGCGGCATGACCTTCTGCGCAGGCACGCTCAACGGGATGAGCGTGGTCATCGCGCGCTGCGGCATCGGCAAGGTGTCGGCGGCGCTGTGCGTGCAGGCCATGACCGACCTGTACGGCGTGACCCACATCGTGAACACGGGCGTGGCCGGCTCGCTCGACGCGCAGATCGACATCGCCGACCTCGTGGTGAGCACCGACGCGCTCGAGCACGACATGGACCTCACGCCCCTGGGCTACCGCCCCGGCGAGGTGCCCGACCTGGGCACGGTGGCCTACCCGGCCGACGCCGAGCTCGTCGCGGGCATCAAGCGCGCCGCTGCCAAGGCCGCCCCCGACGTGCACGTGTTCGAGGGCCGCGTGGTGTCGGGCGACCAGTTCGTGGCGAGCCACGAGAAGAAGGCCCAGCTCGCGCGCGACTTCGGCGGCATGTGCTGCGAGATGGAGGGCGCCTCCATCGCGCACGCCTGCTACGTCAACGGCATCCCCTTCGCCGTGGTGCGCGCCATCTCCGACAAGGCCGACGGCTCGGCCGAGATGGCCTACCCCGAGTTCGAGGCCAGCAGCGCCGTCCGCTGCGCCGCCGTGGTAGAGGAGCTCTGCGCAAGCGGGTTCTAAACGCGCAGGCCGATAGCAGGCCGAATTCCGAGACACGCACGCAAAGGCCCCCGTCGCTCGCCAGTGCACCTGGCTTGCGGCGGGGGCCTTCGTTGTTGCAGGTAGGAAGGGCACGGATGATGACGCAACAGCACGCCACGAGACGGTGGGCAGAGCGCTGGTCGAGCGGGCGACGGGGCGGCGTGACACCGGGGCGCGACGGGCGGGGTGCCAATGGGCAGGCGACGGGGCGCCGCGACACAGCAAGCGAGCGGCGCGGCGCTGTAACGCCGGGACACGGCGGTGCGGCGCCGGGACACGGCGCACACGCCCACCGCACGCGCTAGAGCAGGTCGAACAGCGATCCTTGGCGCTCCGGGTCAACGGCACCGTTCTTGGGAGCGGCCTTCTTGCGCGGGGCGCGGGGCTTCTTGGGCTTCTCGGGCGCCGCGGCGGGAGCAGGCGCAGGAGTAGGAGCGAGCTGCTCGGGCTGGGCCGAAACGGAAGGCACCTCGGGAGCCTGGTCGGGAACCACAGGAGTAGCAGGCAAGGGCGGCTCGGGTGCGGGCGAGGCCGCAGCCTCCGCTTGACCAGCCACCTGCAACGCCCGCAACTGCTCGCGGGCGGCGGCGAGTTCCTCGCGAGCCTCGGCGGCTTCCTTGCGGGCAAGCTCCAGCTGCTTGTGGGCCTCGTCGATGTCCGCACGATACTGCTCGTGAGCCTTTTCGGCCTCCTCCCGTTCGGCGAGGAGCATATCACGAGCTGCATCGGCATACTGCTGGGCACGCCTCACATCATCGCGAGCCCGGGCGACATCCAGCCTTGCGCGTTTCTCCTGCTCGCGAGCATCCTTCGCTTCCCGCTTCGCGCTCTCGAGCTCCTCGCGCACACGTTGCAGCTCCTGCTCCGCGCCCGCCTTGTCGGCGGGCACGAGCTCGACGCCCTGGGCGCGCAGGCTCACGTAGGCCTCCACGTCGTCGCGCAGGCTTTGGGGCACGCGCATGACGACGGTCTTCTCGCCCCACTTGGCCTTGCGGCCCGCGCCGGGGCGCGCGCCTCCCCTACCCTTGTGCGGGGCGGGCTCGCCGGGCGTCTCGGGCGTCTTCTGTTCTTCCGTCATGGCATGGACCTCCGCGTCAGTGATTTCGTTACGGAAGTATACACCAGGCTTATCGAAGCCCCGTGGAGCCGAATCCGCCCTCGCCGCGCTCGGTCTGGTCGAGCTCGTCCACCTCGACAAGCTCGACGGACGGCACGCGCTGCACCACGAGCTGGGCCACGCGCTCACCGCGCGAGATGACGATGGGCTCCTCAGCGTCGGAGTTGATGGCGATCACCTTGAGCTCGCCGCGATAGCCCGAGTCCACCAGGCCAGGGGTGTTCACGATGGAGAGGCCCTTCTTGGCCGCGAGGCCGCTGCGCGGCTGCACGAAGCCCGCGTAGCCCTGCGGCAGCGCAATGGCCACACCCGTGGAGATCATGACACGGCGGCCCGGCTCGATGGTCACGTCCTGCGCGCTGTAGAGGTCCAGGCCCGCGTCGCCGGGGTTGGCGTAGCGGGGCAGGGGCAGCTCGGGGTCGAGGCGCTTGATCTTCACCTGGATGTCGTAAGCCATGAGCTGGCTCCTTTCTGCATGGAGAGGCTGCGGGGCTTGCTGGCGCGGCGGCGCTATCCGCCGGCCTTGCCCCTCGCAAAGTCGGAAAAGGTGTACCCTGTCGGGCTTACGGATTGTACGGCATCGCGGGACCTGTGCGCCCGCGTCTGACGAGGGGACAAAAAGAGTGAACCGCATCCTCATTCTCGGCGGCGGCCTGAGCGGTTACTACATTGCGCGAGAACTGGAGAAGAAGTTGCAGCCCGGCGAGGCCGAAGTGACCCTTGTGGACATGCGCTCCGCCTGCGTCTACCAGCCCTTCCTGGCCGAGGTGGCCTCCGGCGCCATCGAGCCCCGCCACATCGAGACCCCCTTCGCCATGCACCTCAAGAAGACGCGCCTCGTGCGCGCCAAGGTGTGCTGCATCGACGCGGCCGCCAAGCGCGTGCAGGCCACCGACGTGCACGGCAACGAGCTCACGCTTGAGTGCGACACGCTCGTGGTGGCCCTGGGCGGCGTCACGCGCACCTTCCCCATCCCCGGCATCGCCGAGAACGCCGTGGGCCTCAAGGCCACCGAGGAGGCCGTCTACCTGCGCGACAACCTCATCGCCAACCTGAGCTGCGCCACCGAGCTGCCCCGCGGCAGCGCCGAGCGCACGCGCCTCATGACGCTCGTGTGCGTGGGCGGCGGATTCTCGGGCATGGAGGGCTTCGCCGAGCTCTACGACCTCGCGCGCAAGATCTGCAAGCGCGACGCGCGCCTCGACGCAAGCGAGCTCAACTTCCACCTCATCGAGGCCGCCGAGAAGGTGTTCCCCGAGCTCACCGTGGAGCAGTCGAGCAAGGCCGTGGCGCACCTGGAGAAGCTCGGCGCGCACATCCACCTCAAGACCTGCGTGGAGAGCGCCGTGGACGGCCACGTGAAGACCTCCGACGGCAAGGCCTACGACGCGGCGCTCATCCTGTGGTGCGCCGGCGCCATGGCAAACCCCGTGCTCAAGTCGAGCGACCTGCCGCTGGAGCCGCGCGGGCGCATCACCTGCGGGGCCGACCTGCGCGTGCACCGCGACGAGCAGGTGCTCGAGGGCGTGTTCGCCGTGGGCGACTGCGCCTGCGTGCCCGACCTCACGGGCCACGGCCTGCCCGACGGCTCCTGCGCCCCCACGGCCCAGCACTCCATGCGCCAGAGCAAGGTGCTCACGCGCAACCTGCTCGCCCACCTGCGCGGCGGCGAAATGGAGCACTACCGCCACGAGAACGCCGGCATGGTGGCCGGCCTGGGCACCTGCTACGGAGCCTTCACGAGCGGTGCGCTCACCAAGGGCGGCGCGAAGATCCGCTTCAGCGGCTGGCTGGCCTGGATGGCGCACCGCGTGTACCACGGCCTGGCCCTGCCCAGCTGGGAGCGCAAGTTCCGCGTGTGGGGCGACTGGACGGCGGGCCTGGTGTTCCGCCGCGACGTGTCCGACGTCATCGAGTCGCGCAACCCGCGCGGCTTCTTCGAGGAGTTCGCGGCGAGGAGCAAGTAAGCGGGCACGTGCGGACCGGTAGGCGAAAGCAGCAAGCATGAGGGGCGGGCGGTCGCTGGCGAGAAGGTCGGCGGCCGCCCATGTTTTTGCGCGGCAGGCGCATTGCTGCGGCAAGATAGGCGCACACGAGGGATACCCCCGTAAAATCGATGCGGCTGCATCAGGGCCGGAAAATACGGCGAGGATTGGCGGCGACACATGCGCATGGCGCAAGCAGTGCTGCCCGATCGGCCAAAGCCGGCATGATGCCGAGACGGGGACGGCCGAGCGGTCAGTCTCCCCCGTCAGCTCGCCGGGTTGCAGTGGACCACGACGCGGGACTGGCCGCCGTAGGTGCAGGTGTAGAGGGTGAGGCCCTCAAGCGATTGCACGTAGTCCACCGACTCGGGTGCCACGGTCTGCACCGACTCCACCGTGTAGCGAAGCGTCGTGCCCGAGACGGTGGTGAAGGTGACCTCGTCGCCGGCCGCGAGGCGCGAAAGGCCCCCGAAGTGGCTCGTGTAGTTGTGGCCCGCGATGACGAGACTGCCCGTGGGCACCGTGCCGAACTGGCGCACGGGCGACACCTTGAGGGCCTCGTAGTCGCCGCTCCAATCGGCCATGACGGGAAGCTCCAGGCTCAGAGCCGGGATGCGCAGGATGCCCAGGTAGGTGTAGCCCCCTATCTCCACCACTTGCTCGGCCTCGTCGGCTTGCCGCGCGGCGGCGGCAGCGGAGTCTGGCTCGTTGACTTCGGCGCGTTCGGCGATGGTAGCTTGGATGCGCTCGGCGGCTGCGGTGCTCGCCTCGCCCGCCGCGCGGTCTTCGCCGGCGTTGTAGACAACGAGGGCAATGGCGGCTGCGAGGCACGCAAGGCCGGCCGCCATGAGCACGCGGCCCCGGCGACGAGGGCGCAGATGCGTCTTGCCGCCGGGGCACGTCTTCGTCTTCGCCTCGTCGGGTCGCTCGATAAGCACGGGCCTATCGCTCATCGGGCGCGTCCTCCTTGGGCGCCGGGGCGGCATGGCGCGACCGGCGCCAGCCCAAAGTGAACAGCACGATACCTGCCAGGGCGAGCACGGGCACGGGCCAGTTGAGCTGCCCTGTCTGGATGAGACGCGAGGGCGAGGTGGTGTCACTGCTCGGCGTCGTACCGCCGGAATCCGGCGTGGGCGTCGGGGTCGGCGTGGGGTCGGGCGTGGGCGTGGGGGTCACGAGCGTGTTGGTGACGATGAGGCCGTGACCGTCCTCGTCGTCACCGCTCGCGTTGTAACTCACCTCGTAGCCCTCGGGAACGTCGGGCTCTCGTACGGCAAGCTCGGCGTCCAGCGGGATGTTCTGCCAGGTATACGTCCAGTCGTTGGAGTCGCTGAGCTCGACGCGCGCGTAGGCCTCGCCGTTCACCGTGAGCTCCACGCTCACGGGGTCGTGGGTCGCGGAGGCGCCGCCGTCAGACGTGGCCTGCTCCCCCGTGCCGTCCACCCAGGCCTTCCACACGGTGACGCTCGTGGTGGCAACGGGCCCTTCGGGGCGCGGCTCTATCTTGGGGTAGGCCGTGCGGTCGTACACCCAGCCCTCGGGGCTGGTGGTATGCGCGGGAAGAACCGCCACGAAGGGTTTGAAGGGATAGTAGCCAGGTGCGTCAGAGAGCTGACATACCAGGTAGACGCCGCATTCGAGGTCGGAAAAACCCAGCGTGCCATAGCCGTTGGGCTCAGCCGTCTGCAGGGGCGCGACAGCGGCCTTGCCTGCGTTGGACAGCACCCACGACGCAAGGCGATCCGCCGGCAGCGCCTCGGGATAGGCAGACGAAATGCCGAGGCCGTCGAAGGGGGCACAGGCGGTGAAGGTCAGGGTGCCGTCGTCGCCCACCTGCGCGCTCGCCACGCGATAGATGGCAACGGTACCGCCCGTGACAAGGGTAAAGGTGCCGTCCGCCTTCGTCTCACGCAGCGACACGGTGAGAGAGCAGCTGCGGGACGCGTCGAGGGCATCCCCGCTCTCCGGGCCCGTCGCCCAGGCACGCCCCGGCCCCATCAGCGCAAGCACGGCAAGCAGGACGGCCGTCACAATAGCCGCGAGAAGAGCGCAGGCGACACGGCCGCGCGCCTGCCGTCCCTCAAACAAGCTGTTGCCGAGACCAGTGCTCATCGGCCTCTCCTATCGTCGCGCCGAGTGCGGTCGGCGGATGGTTTTGCGAAATGCGCGCCCAGGCAAACGTCCTCGCAATCGTCCTCTTCCGAAGAGGACGAGGCGGCGTCGGTGGTGTCGGCGGTGTCGGCATCGCCGACATCGCTGGAAGCAGCGGCAGCGTCGGCGGTGTCGGCAGCGTCGGCGGTGTCGGCAGCGTCGTTGTTGCTGGCGGCATTACCAGCGGCGTCCGCATCGTCGGCGGTGTCGGCTGCATCGTCGGCCAAGAAGGCGAGAATGGCCTCATGCGTCACGACAGAGTCAAGCGGCGTATCGGCGGTGCTTGCCACGGCAAGGAGCGGCGACACCTCTTTGGCGTTCGCCACAAAAGCAAACGGCGACGCATCTTCGGATTCTGCGACCTCAGAGGGTTGTGCCGCAGCCCCAGAGTTGGCGTCGGCGGTAGGCTGCAGCTCATCGCCGGAACCCACGGCAACAGACGGACGCGTTGCATTCCCATCGCCTGCGACAGCAGAAGCCCGTGGGGCATGCCCACGGCCTGCCGGAGCCGGAGACTGCGAGTCGCCCTTACGGCTTGTCGAGGCTGAAAGCGACGGGGCATCATCGCTGCTTACGGCGGAAGAGAACTGCGAGGCACCCTCGTGCTTTGCTTCGGCAGCGAGCTGCGACCCGGATGCTGCGCTCGAGGGTTCAGGGTGCTGCGCCGCATCCCCCGTGGTCGTGACCGGACGGGCCTGGCCCGTCTCGTCCGGCTTTGCGGACGTTAGGCATTGGGCCGCATCCCCTGAGGTCGCAGCCACACGACCCCGACCCGTCTCGCCCGGCTTGGTAACCATTGGGCGTTGCACAGCATCTTCCGAGGTTATCGCCACGCAGCCCTGGTTCGTCTCACTCGATTTTGCAGATGCTGCGCGCCGCGCCGTATCACCCGAAGCCCCGGGCTCATGGCCCTGGTCCATCTCGTCCGGCTTTTCAGCCGTTGGGCATTGCGCCGCAGCCCTCGTGGGCGCAGCTACGCGGCGCTGTTCCGTCTCGCCCGACTTGGCGGACGTTGGGCGCTGGGCCTCATCCCCCGCCGTCATGACCACACGGCTCAGCCCTGCTTCGTCGGACTCGATGGCTGCCGACTGTCGCGCCGCGTCGTCCGCCTCCGTCGACTCAACTCCCGGCGCTCGCATCCCCTCGCCCTTGTTCGCGCGCTCGGGCAGCGGCACGCCCACCGGCTTGCGACGGCGATAGCGCACGAGCAGGTACACGAGGAGCACCAGCAGCATGGGCACGGCGATGACGGGCGCGAGCAGCAGGGAGTCGAGGCGGGTGGCCTCGTTGGGGATGGTGATGTTCTTCGCGACGGGGGTGTCCACGCGATGGCCGCGCACGAGCAGACGGTGCGTGTTGATGCCGTACGGCGTGCAGGTAAGCAGCGTGCACAGGTCCTCGCCCGGCACGATCTGCAGGGCCGCCACGTCCTGCGGCTCAACGATGAGAATCTGATCCACCTGGTAGGTGAGGGTGCGGTTGAGCACCGTGATGGAGAAGATGTCGCCCTCTTCCATCTTGTCGAGGTCGGTGAAGAGCCGCGAGGTGGGAAGGCCGCGGTGCGCCGAGAGCACGGCGTGCGTGGAGGCCCCGCCCACCGGCAGGCTGCTGCCCTCCAAGTGTCCCACTCCCGCCGCGAGGGCCGAGTCGGACGTGCCGTGGTAGATAGGCAGCTTCACGTTGAGCTTGTCAATGGTGATATAGCCCATCACGTCGGTGTTGGGGAGGTTGAGCGCCTGGGTGTACTCGGTGAAGAGAACGCCATAGCCAGACAGCGGGTAGTCCAGCGCCGCGAGGCTCGTGTTGTAGCTATCTGCCTGGGCGAGAATCTCCTCGCAGGTCTGGGCGTCCATGGTGTCCACGGCCTCGCTGTACTCGGTGACCGCGCGCGTCTGCACCCTGGAGTTCCACCAGTCCGACACGATGGGGTACAGCATGAGGGAGCACCCTATGAAAAAGACCAGCACGAGAAGGATGGTGGATAGATGCTTCTTCATACGACACTCCCTTCATTCGCTCGCAGGTTAGTTTGACTACTGTTGACACAGCAACGAACACCATGCGGGCGGGCCGGGGTTGGGAGTCCCCGGCCCGCCCGGATTGCCTCTTAGGAGGCGCTTGCCGGGCGCTTACTTGTTGGCAGACATCTTCTTCTTGGCAACGAGGGCGACCACGGCGCCAGCGACGAGCACGCCGCCGACCACATAGAACACGGTGGTGCCGATGCCACCGGTGCCGGGGAGGACGGTGCCCTTGTGGTTGATGATCTTCTGGGCAGTGGTGTAATTATCGGCCGTCAGAGTAATTGTCTGGGACTCGGGGAGCAGGTTGTAGCCGTCGGGAGACTGCAGCTCGGCGAGATGGTACGTGCCGGGCTTCAGACCAGTGATGGTGAACGCACCGGTCTCGTCGGTCGTGATCTGATACGTAGCGGACGTCTCATCCACCGGGTAAGTCGTTGTGCCCTGAGCTGCGGCGGCGAACTTCAAGTTGGTGTCAGCGTTGTCCTGCGTGGAAAGGGCGAAGACCGCGCCGGCAAGAGCCTTGTCGTTCTCGTCTACCTTGTTCACGGTAATCGAGTACGTGTAAACCGTCGCCTTAGCAGTCGCGGTCTCGGTGGCGTCGGAGCCGAACGTGAGGTAGGCGGCGTTGGCGTTGCCGGTACCACCGACCGTGGCAGTCTGGTTCAGCTTGCCCTGATAGGTGACGATGAAGCCGCCGGCTACGCCCTCCGTGCCGTTGACCTTCGCAAGGCCATCCTCGGTCAGGGTCAGGTCGAAGGTGGTGATGAGGCCATTGGCTACGACCGTGTAGTCGTCGTTAAGGGTCAGCGCGGTGCCGTCGATCTTGGTTACCTTGATGGTGGCCGCATCAAAGTCGATGCCGCTAGCAATCTTGTCGTGCAGGGCAATGTTGGTGTCGCCCTCGTGCAGGATGACCTTCACCTGATACTCAACGGTGTCACCAAAGCCGGCGGTCGTGGTGTCAGCGAAAGTCGTCTCCTCGGGGAACATCGCGGTGTCAGCAGCCGACTTGACGAAACGAACCTGCTTGGTCAGGGTCGGGACAGTGTTCTTGTCCTGGACATTTACCGTGCCCGTCGTGGTGTCGAGCGTGCAGAGCGTACCGGTGGTGGTGGAGATGAAGTAGTAGCCAGGCTCAAGATTGCTGAAGACCAGCGTCGTGCCAGTGGCCTTCTCCGTGCCCGCCACGGTGAACACGCCGCCCTGCTCGATGAGGCTCCTGATGATGCCCACGAGGTCGGACTTGGCGGTCTCGATCCTCAGCACACCGTTGACAACCTGGTAATACTCAGGGTCGTTCAGCGAGGAGAAGAGGTTCTTAAGGTTATCGTTGTCCTTGACGGCCTCGACCAGGGCCACGCGGTCATCGTCGGCGGGAATCGTGTAGCTGTAGCCCGTGCCGTCCTCGGTGGTGGTGAGGTCAAAAATCTTGTAAATCGTGTACGTCTGGCCCACGTTGGCGTTCTCGATGGTGACGGAGCAGTTTGCCTCCTCTGCCTTCGCGGTGCCGGCAAACATCGCGAGCGCCATGACGGCGCTGGCGAGCACGGCCAGGACGGCCGTGAGGAGCGTTCTTGCTCGTGTTGCTGTGGCGTGCATCGTCGTACTTCCTTTCCTTGCTCGACAATACCTCTCTTGCGCGCGTGCTTGACCTGCGCTCGGCATCCGCGCCAAGGCAGGGCGGCGGCTACATGTTCGCCTCCCCGCGCCGACGTTGACGGATGCCATACAGAAGGCAGGCCGCGCATAGCGCGAGCGCGGCTCCGACCGCTGTAATCACATGGGTGCCCGCCCCGCCCGTTGCGGGCAGGAGGTCTCCGGTCTGGTTGTTCACCGTGAGGATGTAGTTGGTGGCGTCGGTGGAGCGGATGCCGCACTGGGCACGCGCCGAGTCGTCCAACTCATTGGCTGCAATGTAGGCAGAGTTCTCAAACGTCACCGCGCCGTCCTCCACGCAGAAGTACACGGGGGCAGGCAGCTTGTAGTAGGCGGTGGGCGTGACGGTCTCCACCAGGCAATAGTGACCGGCGGTGAGGTCTGAGATGGTCGCACGTCCGCCCGCGTCAACCTCGTAGGTGCCCACGGTGGCGTAGACGCCGTTGTCGTCAAGCTCGCGCAGCTCGAAGGTTGCGCCGGTGATGGCGACGTTGCCCTTGCCCGTCTTCTGCAGGGTGAGGTTGGCACGCGTCCAGGCGTTCACGAAGCGGTTGTTCAGGTCGTAGGTGACCCACGTGCCGCCCTCAAGGCACTCGGACACGTAGCCAGGGTCGTAGTAGGTGATGCGGTAGACGTAGCCGTCGGCCGTGTAGTTGGTGGGCGCCGCACTCTCGAAGAGGTAGTACGTGCCGCGCGTAACCTGACGGCCGAAGAGCACGTTGCCGTCGGCGCCCGAGGTCGCTTGCAGGTGGGCGACGTCTTCCGACAGGGCGGCGTCGCCGTAGCACAGGCCGTAGGTGCCGTCCTCGGCCTGGGCCAGGCTGAGCTTGCTGTCGTCGAAAGCGGACGTGTCGCTGTCCAGGGCGGCGGCGAGTTCGGTGGCCCCGTAGAGCTCGAACGTGGCCCCTTCCAGCGCCACGCCGGCGTCGTTGACCTTGGTGAAGGCAAAGCCCGCCTCGTCGCGCGCGTTCTCCACCGTGAAGGCGATGGTGTCGGCATAGGCGGGGTTCGTGATGGCGGTGCCGTCCTTGTAGTAGGTGGCCGCACCGTAAGACACCTTGTAGTACTTGTAGCCGTCGTCGTAGTCGGCCGTGTAGGAGCTGTCGCCGATGGAGGTCTCGCGCACGAAGTACGTGGCGAGCTGGCCCTCGGCATACAGCGGCACATCGGCCCAGGTGACCGACCAGGGCGTGTCCTCGGCACCGTTGAGCGTGGCGGAGCATCCCGTGACGGGGGTCTCCGTCACCGTGCCGTCGGCAGCCGTGTCCTTGCGGTAGAGCTGCACCGTGACGGGCGTCTTGCTGCCGTCGGTCCACTTCTTGGTGAGGGTCACGTCCACGGAGTAGGGGTAGTTGCGCACGTCCACCACGCTGGTGTCGCCCGCGCCGCCCGTGGAGATGCCCACGTACTTGCTGCCGCCGGAGGCCGAGACGCTCGCCACCTTGGTGGTAGCCCAGTTGTTGTCCTCGTCGGCCGTGAGCGTCACCACGATGGTGCCGGGGTTCTCGTAGCCTTCCACCAGCGGGCTCTCCGTGAGGGTGTAGGTGCCCGGCCCCGCGTAGAGGAAGATGCGGCCGGCCTCATTGGTGGTGACGATGTCGGTGTAGTCGGCCTCGCTGTCGGGCTCCAAGACATCGCCGTCCACGGTGGCGCCCTTCACATAGTAGATGCCGCCCTGCTCGAACACCTTGAAGTCGGAGGAGCCCACCTTGGAGATCTTGAAGGAGACACCGGCCATGTCGGTGTTGGTGGCCATGTCGTGCTTGTCGATGGCGATGGTGCCGGGGATGGCGTAGACGTTGAGGAAGTCCACCTCGAGGCCCTCGGCGCTGGAGCCACCGAAGCCCGTGATGGCGGGCGGCGTCACCATGGAGCCGTCGGAGGAGAGGTAGTCGGCCCAGCCGCGCGTGTTCTCGCTGGCAGTGCCAGAGTTCTTCACGTTGTAGCGCGTGTGCACCGAGAAGGGCGTCTCGTCTGCGTCAAGCGCGTAGCCCGCCTCGGTGAGCGTGTAGGTGTAGTACTGGTCGGCCGGAACCTCCCAGGTATAGGTGATGGAGCCGGAGTCGCCCTCGTCGGAGGCAGAGGTGGTGCAGCTCGTGTAGCCCAGCTCGCCCGCGGCCAGCGAGGGGTCGCCCGCCTCCTTGGCAAGGAGCTTCCAGGAGGAGTTGACCTCGCCGCTCTGCCCGCTGTTGGCGACCACGTTGATGGCGAAGGAGCCGCTGAGCACCTGCGAGATGGCCGTGGTGTCGCCGGCGAAGGTCTTGGTCACCTTGATGGTGCTCGACTTTGCCACAAGCTTGCCGTCGATGTGCCAGCCGTCGCCGTTGGACGACTTGAACACGTACCACTTGAGCGTGAAGTTATCGGTGGTGAGGTCGTCGGCCTTGAGCTCGTGGCCGTTCATCGTGATGATCTTGGTGCGGGTCTCCACGAGCGAGCGGATCTTGGAGAGGATCTCCTCGTCGGAGGGGAAGTCCACCTGGAAGGTGTACGCGGTGCCGCTCGACTTAGAGGTGCGCGTGACGCCCGCCTGCAGCTGCGCCTTGAGCTGCGAGCTGGCGTCGCCGTCGCCGAAGCTCATCGAGGACATGCTGCCCAGGACGATGTACTCGCTGTCCTGCTCGAACAGGTAGAGGCCCTTGCCCGTGGTGGCGTCGTACTGCTCGGAGCCATTGCGCACCACGCTCGCCGACACGTCGCTGTCCGCCGTGTAGAGCGAGTCGGTGAAGTTGCTGACGGAGGTGGACGGGGACCAGCCCGTGGTGCCTTCGGACACGGCGACGAGGTCGACGAAGAAGTTGACGTGCGAGGAGTCGGCGTTGTCCGAGCCGGTCTTGGTGTACTCCCACTGGGCCACGAGGCGCACCGCCTTGCCGGCGTACGCCGCGTCGGTCAGGTTCAGGGTGAGCGCGGCTTTGCCGTCGGCGGCGGGCGTGATGACCCAATCCTGAGAGGGGTCAGCAGGGTCGGGCACGTAGGTGCCGTCGGTGAGCTGGACCTTCCAGCCCTTGAACGTGCCCACATGGAGGTACTTGGCCAGGTTGCCCGAAGTGTCGCGCCACTGGAAGTAGTAGGTGGTGCGGTCGGGCCAGAGCACCTGGTAGGAATCCGTCGCCGACACGACCTCGCCGGAGGTGACGAGCTCCTTGTTGGCGTTGATGACGCCCTGCGGCACCTCGAGGTCGTTGTAGACGGCCGTGCCGCTCGTGTAGTTCTGGGACACCTGCTGCAGGTTGAGGTCGTAGATGACGCTGCACTGGGTCTCGTCGACGGAGCGCACGATGTAGTGCGGCGAGGACACCTTCGCGAAGGTGAAGGTGGTGGTGTCGTCGGCCTTGACTACCGTGTCGCCGGCCGAGGTGTCCAGCGAGGGGCACTCCCAGGTGGCGGGCGTCTCCAAGGTGCTGCCCTCGGGCTGATTGCGCACCACGCGCACGTAGTTCTCGGTGCCGTTGGGGACGTAAGCCACCTCGGCGCGGGAGTAGACGTCGCCCACGTCGTCGCGCACGGTAACGCTGTAGAGCATGTCGGTCTTCTTGGAGAGGATGGTGTTGGGGTTGGTGACGGAGCCGCCGTAGGTGCTCGTGAAGGACGACTCACTCGCGCCCGCGACGGGCAGGTAGTACACGTCGCAGACCACGTTGTTGTTGGAGGCGTCGGAGCTGTCGAGCGCCGGGATGTAGAGCTTGCCGTCGATGGACCTGAGGGGGGCGCCGGAATCGCTCACCCACAGGGTGGGGTTCATGCCGTGCGAGGCGGCCACGAGGTAGCGCGAGCTGGTGGTCATGCCCTCGGGCAGGCTGATGCCGTAGGCGGTATAGAGGCGGGCGATGTCGTCCACCGCGAGGTAGTAGCGGCCGGCCTCCCCCACCCAGCGCCACGCCACGCGCGACGAGCCCACGAGGACCTTCTGGTCGTCGATGAAGGCGTAGGCGTACACGGTGCCCTGGGTGGTCTCGTCCCAGTTGGCCGTGACCCGGGCCGTCTTGCCCTCGCAACCGGCCAGGTCGATGGTGTCGCCCGCCGCGTAGGTGCCGAAGACGGTGCCGTCCACGCTCACCGTCCACGAGGCGAAGCTTGCCACGTGGGTGAACTTGTCCGACGAGGTGGTGTAGCTGTAGCTGGCGGGCGTGGGGGCCGGCAGCGTGTAGGTGGTGGAGGGCACCGTCTCCGAATAGTCCACCACGCCATAGACCGCGGGGGCGGTGGTCTTGTCGTAGGTGCCGCTCAGGTTGAGGTCGAAGGTGATGGTGGTCTCGGTAGAGTCGGGCATGGGCTCCAGCGTGTAGGCCTGGCTGATGTTCGAGAAGGTATAGCTGTAGGTGACCACGCCGCTGGCGTCGGGGGCCGAGACGGTGAGAGAGATGTTCTCGTCCTCATCGGGCTTGACGATGTGGCCGGTGCCGTCGAGCAGGCGCCAGCCGTTGCGGGCCGAGGCCGTGGTGAGCGAGATGGTCTTGCTGGCGTCGCCGCGCACGTAGTTGACGGTGGGGTTCGAGTCGGAGGCGGAGGCCTTCACCGAGACGGTGTAGAAGCGGTCGAAGGCGGAGGTCTTGTTCTGCGCAATGCCTGCGGCGCTCGTGCCGCCGCCCAGCCCGTACGCTGAGGCGTTCTCCACCACGCTGGGCAAGTAGAAGAGCGCGGTGTCGTTGTCGACGGAGACAAAGTACGCCTCCCCGTCCACGACGCACGCCCAGTGGTCGGACCAGAACGAGGCGCCGCCCTTGCCGGAGAAGGGCATGAGGGAGGTGCCGCCGGCCTGAAGGTGGCTCGTGATGTCGGAGGCACTGAAGCCCAGGGCCGACAGGGCCGGCTCCAGCTCGGAGGCCTTCACGAGGCGCACGCCGCTGTCCTGGTACTGGTGGACGCCCGAGATCGTGCCCACGACGGTGGCCGAGCCGTTCACGATGGCATAGCACTCAACGGTGATGGTGCCGTTGGAGCTTGGGGAGAGGCTGAGGGCGACTGCCTCGTCGTCGAGGGAGAGGGCGGCGATGGCGGAGGTGTCGTCGGTGGCGGTGTCGGCGGAGGCGGCAGCCTCGTCTTGCGTGGCATCGACGGAGTCGGACGCATCGGCGTCAGCGTCGGCGGGGGTCTCGTCGTCGGACGCGTCGGGCGTCACAACGGGGTCGTCGGTGTCCTCATCCTGCGCGGCATCGGCCGGGTCGGGCTGGCCGTCCACCGTGCGGGGAAGCTTGGCGAAGCCCAGGATGCGCCCGTCGTAGAGGGAGTAGGTCACGCGCTCCACGGCGTCGGCCTGGCCCTCAATGCCCTCGGAGTTGGAGTCGCCCTGGATCACGGTGAGCTCGTAGGCGTCGGCGTCCACCGACTCGACGATGTCCACGTAGTCTGCCTGGCCGTCGGCGTCGAGGTCGAGGAAGAGCAGGTCGCCCGAGCGCGGGACGTAGGTGGTGGGCCTCGTGGGCTTGGCGGAGACGGGGACGGTGGCTTGGGACTCGCTTGCGTCGGTCGCCTGCGCGTCTTGTGCCTGCGTGGCCGCCTCATCGGCCAGGCCCTGCACGGCCTCGGCGGCGTCGTGGTACATGGCGTTGTCCTGGGCGGCGTAGAGCATGGCGTTGGCGCCGGAGTTGGCAAGGGCGTCGTAGCTCGCATTGCCTGCATAGCTCAGACAGAAGTCGGCAAACATGGCCGACCACGAGCCGTAGGCGTTGCCGTACCACGCGCCGTAGCGGGAGTAGCCGCGCTTGGTGGCGCCGTCCTCATCGAGCTGATAGTTCCGCATGCTCTCCGTCACGCCGAGCTGCGAGACGGCCACGGCCACGAGGTCGTCGGCGGAGCGACCGGTGAGCTCGGGCAGGGTTGCCTCCCAATCGCTCGATTGCTCAAGGTCTGCTTGAGGGTTAGAGTAGCAGGCTGAAGTATGAATGTGCTCTTCAAGGTTACAGGTGTACTCATCCTGGTAGCACTCGTCGGAATGAGCGTGTTCTTCCTGCTCGCAGGCCAAAACGCGCTCTTCCTCGTAGCAGCCGCCCTCTTCGCTATGAGTATGCTCAGCCTCGGTGCAGACGAGGTTGCCGTCGGCGTCGTAGCAGCCTGCCTCTTCGCTGTGCGTATGCTCGGCCTGCTCGCAGACGAGCACCTCGCGCGTCTCGTAGCAGGCGTCGGTGTGGGTGTGCTCGGCCTTGTCGCACACGAGCGTGCGCGTGATGCAGGCATCCGTGTGCACGTGCTCGGGCTGGCCGCAGAATGCCTCGTCGCTCATGGAGATGCCCGTCAGCTTGAGCGACCACACTACCACGAAGGCCACGGCAAACGACAGGCACGCAAGGACAGCGAAGACACGCCGACGCGTCACGCGGTCGTGGAGAATCTCCTCCAGATAGCGAACAGCCCCCCGAGGGGCCGGCCTGTGCTTCGCCTGCATGTCTTCACCTCCCTTCAGTCTCAACATAAATCAGCCGATATAGGTCAGACGGTCGAGGGGCCACACGCGAAACATCACGTGACCCACAATCTGCTCGGAGGAGACCGAGCCGATGACGGAGCTGCGCGAGTCCACGGACGTGGAACGGTGGTCGCCCATCACGAAGTACTTGCCGTCGGGCACCTGGTAGGGGAAGGAGATGTCGCACTCCCCCAGCGCCTTGTCGGTGATGTAGGGCTCGTCGAGCGTCTCGCCGTTGACGTACACCGTGCCGTCGGAGGCAATCTCAATGGAGTCGCCGGGCAGGCCGATGACGCGCTTGATGAGGTATTTGTTCTCGTAGGCAACACTCACGAGGTCGCCGCGCTCATAGGAGCCGCCCTTCACGAGCACCACGACGTCGCCGTCGGAAAGCGTGGGTTCCATGCTCGTGCCGCTGATCTGCAAGACGGGAAGGAAGAGCGTGGCCACGAGCACCGCGATGGCGGCAACCACGAGCAGCGTGGCCACCGTGCTGCGCACGGCCTTGGCCCACGCGCGACGCCGGGAGATGGCATCGCGCTCGCGGCTGACCTGCTCGGGGGTGGGAAGTTCAACGCTGTGGAGCGCATCCTGGGCGGTGTCGAGGCGCTGACCAGGCATAGCGGTAGCGTCCACGGTGTCGTGCCGGCTCTCGCTTGCCTTGAAAGCGCTCATGAACACCACCCCCCGACGCTGCGACGCCGGTTGCGCCAGGCATGCGAGCAACACACCGGGCCCAAAGGTTCAGGCGTCAGGCATCGCGGGCGACACGAGGCGCAGTCCGTTCGAGTAAGCTGAAAAACAGCTCGATGGGTGGATTGTATGCAAATATGACGTGCGGTCAAACAAAAATGACTTAAAACCGGATGAACGGGCGTGGCAGATGCGGACTTCTCCACCTACCGGGCAAGTACCCAGGCTAGAGGTCGCCCCGTCCGGCCGACGGAGGCTCATCCGCAGGGGCAGGCTGCGCCGCAGGCACCGGGGCGGCATGCTTGCCGCGCGCCTCAGAGGCGGGCGCACTCACAACCGCATGTTGCGCCGCCTGCGCCCGCGCGAAGCCCTCGCTGCCCACGCCCGATGCGGGGCCATCCGATGGGGCAGCCTGCGCAGTCTGCGCCCAGGCGGCATGCTTTGCCTGCACGGCCGGCTCCTCAGCCGGTGCCGCGAGCTCGTCGCGCAGAGAGCGAATCTCGTCAAGGTAAGCGTCGGCGGCGGCCTGGGCGGCCTCGAACACGCCGTTGAGCGCAAGCGCCGCCTCGGCAATGGAGCCGGACTTCTCCAGGTGCGAGCGCCTGTCGGCCAGCTCGGCCTTGAGCCGGTCGTTCTCCGCGCGCAGGGCCTCCTCATCGCGCTGCATTTGATATATGACCTCGATGAGCTCCGCGCGGCTCAACCGCTTGAACTCCTTGTCTGTAAGCATGCATGCAACCTTTCATAACGGTGAGGGGGGCGGCGGCGAATCGCATCATCAACGGAGATTGACGCAATTCGCCATCTCCGACACGCATCGTAGCCTGATTTGGCGCCGGAATTTAAAGGCGGGCCCTCATCGGGCTATCGGACCGTGATGTATTTCTGGAACTGACTCCTTGGCGCATCGGGAATGGTCATGGCAAGCCTCCCCTGCTCCAGCAGCGGCCGCATATGTTTGCGCACCGTCTTTCGGTCGCTATAACCGAGCTCCTCGACAATTTCCGCCAAGCTCCTCGGCTGGCTGCAGAACAAAAGGATGCGGTCGCCCACGCCGGCACCGTCTTGAGGGGTCACTTGGGGGGTCACTTGGGGGGTCACTTGGGGGGTCACTTGGGGGGTCACTTGGGGGGTCGCACCCCCAGTCACGGACGCGCGCCCCACCTGCCCGACCCTGTTGAACGGGATGGTCGCCACTATGGAGTTCTCCCGGAACTCGTAGGTTCCCCTGCCGTACACGCTCGTCACCCTGGGCACGCCGCGCCCTGTGCGCTCGGAGATGTGCAGCTGCAGGAAGATGTCGGAAAGCTCCTGGTTCACCGGCACCGACTCACCGGCAAAGAAGCCCTCCAGCGTCTGGCCGGGCGGCAAAGCACCGCGCGAGAGTATCTCGATGCGGTCGGAGAACACCGTGATCATGGGCGCGTTGCCGCTCACCCATAGGTTGTGCACGAAGGCGTTCACCATGGCCTCGCGAAACGCCCCCTCATCGAAGAGCATGACCTCCTTGCGCTCCACCACGCGACCGCGCTCGTCGGCCTGGGGCACGTTGAGCAGCTCGCCGTACTCAAGCGCCTTGTCGAGTGAGTAAAGCAGGCAGGTGTTGCCGAACTCCCGCACGGCGTACATCGTCGAGGCCTTGTCGGTGCCGGTGAACATGGCGAAGCGCACGGGGATGCGGCTGTCATCGCTCAGGAGCTGCGCCAGCAGGTTGTACCTGCCGTCCTCGCAGCGAAGGCGCAGGTTCTTCTCGAACGTGCGCGCCGAGAGCTGCACGCCCCGGGCCGCGTAGTACATGAGAAGCTTGTCGAACGTGAGGTCTTGGTAGTCCGACGGCGTGTTCGCCACCGTGGCGGGGCCTGTGCGCAGGATGTGGAAGAGCTGCGACTCACGCTCGGGGTACCTTGCCAAGTTGACCTTGCTCGACCCTATGCGCAGGTATCGCACTCCGTTGAAGCTCGTGGGCACCTTGCAGGCCGCAGGTACGGCGAGCACCACCACACGCAGGCCGTCCATCTCAAGCTCGTAGAAACTGAAGCCCACGTCGGGCGTCACCTGGCGGGCGAGGAAGTGCTCGAGCGGCTCGTGCTTGACGTCAATGCGATAGTCGAAGGCGGTGCCCACGATCTCGTGCGTGTCATCGTTCACGCCCCACACGAGATAGCCGCGGCGCTGGCCCTCCATGGCGGCGGCGTTGGACAGCGACGAGATGTACTCGCCCAGGGCGGCCGGCTCAAACCAGTTTTCCTTGAACTCGAACCAGCTCGCCTCGCGCGGGTACTCAACAAGCTGCCGCACGACCTTTGCATAGTCTTCCATTCGCTACGCCCCCTCTCGGCTACGCCAGCAGGGCTTCTAGCTGGACGGTCTTGAGGCGCTGGACGTTGGAGAGCTTCCAGGCGGGGTAGTCGAGGCCGGGGTCGGTGTACTCGAAGTCTTTGAGGGCCACGAGCTTGGAGCGGATCTGGGAGGTCATGAGCTCGCGGGCGATGGGGATGAAGCCCGTGCCTATCTTGGGGCCGATCATGGAGAGGTACCAGTCGAAGTCGTCGCCTTCCATCATCATGGGCAGACAGGCCATGTTGTGGTCGAAGAGCGGCGCCATTCGCAGGACCTCGCCGGTGTCGTTGTCCACCATGAAGCCGTAGTTGCCGGCGTGGCGGTCCACGTTGCCCATAAGCGCGTCCATGACGACCATCTCGCGGAAGCTCTCCTCGCAGCCGCGGGCGCGGCAGAAGTCAAGCATGTCGTCAACGTCGAACACGCGGTCGAAGAAGCGGTGCGCCGAGACGAAGCCCTCCTTCTCCGATGTGAAGAGCGGACACTTGCAGGCGAGCTGCCCATGGAACCTCACGACCTCGTAGGGCACATGGGGCACCCCAGCGGCGTCGAGGAGCTGTGCGGCCAGAACCTCTGAATACGGCTCGAAACCAGCATTGGCATAGCCCGAGGAGCCGCGTTTGAGCAGGGAAATACGTCCGTCCTCACGCACCCAGCACTTGGCGAACGACCCCGAGGTTGCGTACTCGGGCGAGGTGGGCGAGTTTGCGCGGCCGTACATGCCCGTGCCGTCGAAGGCGATGCGCGCGATGACGTCGTCGAAGGGGTTGCGGTAGAGCGACACGTCGTCCCAGGTGAGGGGCTCGTCGGCGCGCTTCATCCAGAACGTGTCAGTGAGCGAGAGGCACCGCGCCGTGCCGATGAAGTCGTGGCGCGTGGTGAGGCCGAGCTCGCGCATCAGGCGCTCGATGGAGACGCGGTGCTTGGCGATCTGACGGCCGTCGATCCAATCGTTGATATCGATGAACCCGTAGGGAAGATAGTCGGCAAAGCGCTCGACTTCGCTGTACAAATACTCGTCAAAGTCTTTGCGCTCTTCATACGTCGCGACCACGACGTCCTTGTTCATAAGCTGGTACAGCACGGCGCGCCTCCTTTCACCAGGCAGATGGGCACAGTATACGCTACGGGCCCGCCGGCCGCCCGGCCCTCCACAAGCTTCCCCCACATGCCCCTTGCGCCGGGCATGCCCGTAGGCATACGCTACGCTGCTACGCCTGCGGGCCCGGCGGCGGCCGGCGCGCCCGAGCGACACTACCAACCGCACAGCACCCAGGGAGACCGACATGTATCAGCTGAGCGACGAGGAGTTCGACAAGCTTGTGGAACAGGCCATGGAGGGCCTGCCCAAGCGCTTTGCCGGCGCCATCGACAACGTGGCCTTCGCCGTGGCCGACGAGCCCGAGGAGGAAGAGCTCGACATGGCCGAGTACGGCAGCTGCGACGAGGAGTCCGGCGAGCTTCTGGGCCTGTACGAGGGCACGCCCATCACCGAGCGCGGGGTGGATTACGGCGACGGCGCCTTCGACCTGCCCGACGTGATCACCGTGTACAAGGGGCCGCACGAGCGCTGCTGCGACACCTTCGCCGAGCTGGCCGAAGAGGTGCGCAAGACGGTGGTGCACGAGGTGGGGCACTACTTCGGCCTTGACGACGACGAGCTCTACGCGATGGGCTACTAACGTCATGCAGGATACTTTGATCAACTCAGGCGCAGCGACGCCCGCCGACGCGCGCCCCGCAAAGACCCTCGTCATCGCCGAGAAGCGCAGCGTGGGCAAGACGCTCGCGGCGTTTCTGGGCTGCAGGGCCGACAAGGGCGCGTGGGTGGAGGGCGAGCGCTTCGACGTGACCTGGGCGCAGGGCCACCTGCTGCGCCTGCTCATGCCCGACGAGTACCCCGACCACCCCGAGTGGCGCACCAAGGGCGCGGCGGCGCTGCCCATCATCCCCCAAGACAGTGAGTGGCGCTGGGCCGTCTCGCAGGAGCGCGGCGCAAACGCCCAGTTCGCGGCCGTGGCCGAGCTCGTGGCGAGCGGTCGGTACGGCCGTGTGGTCAACGCGTGCGACCCCGACCGCGAGGGCCAGTGCATCGCCGACCTCGCGCTCGACTTCATGGGGTGCCGCCTGCCCGTCGAGCGCCTGTGGTGCTCGTCGCTGGAAGACGCCGCCCTCAAGAAGGCCTTCGGGCGCATGAAGCCCAACTCCGAGTACGCGGGCCTGTACCAGTCGGCCCTGGCGCGCTCCAAGGCCGACTGGCTCGTGGGCATGAACGCGAGCAGGCTCTACTCGGCCGCCATGCGCTCGGCGCAGAGCGTGGGACGCGTGCGCACGCCCACCCTGGCGATGGTGGTGGAGCGCGACCGCGCCATCGAGGCGTTCAAGGGCTCGGAGGCCTTCCGCGTGCGCCTCGACCTGGGGCAGGGCTTCTTCGTCACCGGCGAGGCGGGCGGCTCGAAAGCCCAGGCTGAGCAGGTGCTCGCGCAGGCCCAAGGGGCAAGCTGCGCCATCACGGCGGTGGAGCGCAAGCGCTGCCGCGAGGGCGCGCCCACCCTACTCAACACCACCGGCATGCAGAAGCTCGCAAGCGAGCGCCTCGGCATGGCGCCCGACGCCGTGGACCGTGCCTTGCAAGCCCTCTACGAGAAGAAGCTCTCCACCTACCCGCGTACCGACTCCAAGTACGTGAACTCCGAAGACGGCGCGGCCCTCGAGGGGCTCGTGGGCTTCGTGGCCGACGCCGGGCACGTGGGGCCCGCCATGGCCGAGGCCTTCCGCGCGATGCCCCACGACGTGTCGAAGGTGGTGGACGACAGCAAGGTGGAGGGCCACGGGGCGCTCCTGCCCACCCGCCAGCTCACCGCCGAGCGTCTTGCCGCGCTGGGCGAGGAGGAGGGCGCCGTGGCTCGGCTGCTGTGCGAGTCGCTGCTGGCCGCCGTGGCGCCGGACCGCGAGTACGTGCGCACGGCCGTGAGCGCCACCTGCAACGGCCTGCCCTACACCGCCACCGCCACCGCCGACGTGGACCGCGGCTGGAAACTCCTGCGCCCCACCAAGCAGGCCGGCGCGGCCGAGAAGGGCGACAACTCGACTGCCGGCTCTGGCGAGGCGGGCGAAGGCACCCCCGGCGAGGACGACGCCACGCGCACGCGCATCCCCGCCGACCTGGAGGCCCCCAGCACGCGCACGGTGGAGGGCGGCGAGGTGAAGGTCACGAAGGCCCGTCCCCCTCGCCGCTACACCGACGCCACCCTGCTCGCGGCGATGGAGCACGCCGACCACTTCGTGGAAGAGGACGAGCTCAAGGCCGCCATCAAGGACTCCTCGCTGCACTCGGGCGGCATCGGCACGCCGGCCACGCGCGCGGGGATCATCGCCTCGCTCGTGGACCGCAGCTACCTGGCGCGCAAGGGCTCCACCCTCACCTCCACCCCCGAGGGGCGCGCCCTCATCGACGAGGTGGTGCCGGAGCTTCGCAGCGTGGACCTCACCGCACGCATGGAGCGCGACCTCACGGCCATCGCGCGGCAGAACACCCAGGCAGGACCCTTCATCGCCGAGGTGGTGCAGCTCGTGTGCCGCATCGTGCAGGAGCAGCTCGCCCGCCCCTTCAAGACGGCGCTGCCCAAGGGCGAGGCCATCGGCAAGTGCCCGCAGTGCTCGGGCAAGGTGCTCGACACGGGCAACGAGCGCGCCCCTTTCGTGTGCGAGAACTCGCGCCGCGAGCGCGTGGAGGAGCCTGACGGGCGCACGACCTGGCGCGACTGCGGAAGCTGTGCCTTCAAGCTGCCGCGCTCGTTCATGGGGGCCGCCATCTCGCCCGCGGCCGCGAAGAAGCTCCTCGGCGGCAAGTCGGTCATGCTCAAGGGCATGACGCGCGCCGACGGCACGGTGATGGACCGCCTCGTGGCGCTCGACGCCGAGCACGGCTGGCGCGTGCGCATCGCGGCCGACCAGAGCGTGAAGGTGGGCACCTGCCCCAAGTGCGGCGCTCAGGTGGTGGACACGGGCAACGAGCGCGTGCCCTTCCTGTGCGAGCACAACCGGGGGCGGCGGGACGGCGCGAGGGCGCAGGGGGCGCAGGCGGAAGCACCGAGCGTGCAGGCGGCGCAGGGCGGGCAGCCCGGGGCCGCGCAGGCGGGCCAGGGCACGCAGGCCCCCGAGGGCGCACCCGCAACCTGCGACTTCAAGCTCTACCGCGACTACCTGGGCAAACGCCTCACCAAGACCAACGTCTCGGCGCTGCTGGCCCTCAAGACGGTGGAGCTCAAGGGCCTCACCTCGCAGAAGACCGGCGACAAGTTCAACGCCTACGTGGCCCTCGACCCCCAGCGCGACTTCCGCATGCGCATCACGGGCTACCCGGCCGAGCAGCCGCCCAAGAAGCAGCCCAAGCCCGAGAAGGCCCCGAAGGCCGCAAAGGCCGCGCCCAAGCAGGACAACCAGGCGTCGCTCCCGGGCCTGGAGTGGTAGCGAGGGGGCGGTGCTCGCCCCCTCGTCCCTTTCGACCCTCGTGCCTCGCGCCCGGCGCCCCTCTCCAGCGCGAGGGCCCAGGGCCGCTCCCTCGCGCCCGCCCTTGCGCCCCCAGCGCCCCTCGCCACAAGGCGGGCCCGCAGGCCGCTTGCCCGCAGCCTCTCCGCCCACCCTTCTCCCCCTCAAAAACCGCTCGCCCGCCTTTTATGCACATTGCATTACAGATTTTGGAAAAAGCGCATTTGTGCCACACGCCCGGCCCGGGGAGTTTTAGGATGAGCGCGTCTTTGTAAGAAGGCACGATAGAGGTGCGGCGACCAAGAGTAGCGAGGGCACAGTGCATCCGGAAAGGTGCGCCCGCGCGAAAGGGGAAGCCGCCGAAGGGCCCGGACGTTTCCGCGCGCGTGCCCTGGGGCGTGGGAGAACATCCCCCGCACTGTCGCCGCAAGGCGGAGCGCTATCTCAGACGGGCAGGACGAAAAGCCTTCTGCCCGACGGGTACTTGAGACGCGTGCTGTCGAGCCTGTCGGATAGGAGGAACCATGGAGTTCGTCGGAACGTTCTGGTCGCTCGTGCCACCCCTCGTGGCCATCGTGCTGGCCCTCATCACCAAGCAGACGTATAGCTCGCTGTTCGTGGGCATCGTCGTGGGCGCCCTGCTCGTGGCAGGGTTCAACCCCGTCGACACCCTCAACGACCTCATCCTGGGCACCGCCGTGGGCCTGGACGGCAGCGAGACCTCCGTGGGCTTCATCCACGCCGTCTCTGACCCGTGGAACGCGGGCATCTTCATCTTCCTCATCATGCTCGGCGTGATGGTGGCCCTCGTGAACGCCGCCGGCGGCTCGGCTGCCTTCGGCTCCTGGGCGGCCAAGCACATCAAGACCCGCATGGGCGCGCAGCTCGCCACCTTCGCCCTGGGCGTACTCATCTTCATCGACGACTACTTCAACTGCCTCACCGTGGGCTCGGTCATGCGCCCCGTCACGGACGCCTGCCGCATCTCCCGCGCCAAGCTCGCCTACATCATCGACGCTACCGCCGCCCCCATCTGCATGATCGCCCCCATCTCCTCGTGGGCCGCGGCCGTCAGCTCCACCGCCGCCGACCTGGACAACGGCATCAGCGGCATCCAGCTCTTCATCTCGGCCATTCCCTTCAACTTCTACTCGCTCATGACCATCGTCTTCGTCATCGGCCTGTGCGTCATGGGCTTCGACTACGGCCCCATGGCCAAGGCCGAGCTTGAGGCCTACCGCACGGGCGAGCTGGGCCGCCTGGGCGACGAGGAGGTCGTGGACAACCCCAAGGCCAACCTGTGGGACATGCTCGTGCCGATCATCGCCCTCATCGTCTGCAGCATCTGCGGCATGCTCTACGTGGGCGGCTTCTGGGACTCCAGCTCTGAGGCCTACATGGACGTCTCTGTGGCCTTCTCGGGCACCGACGCCTCCGTGGGCCTGCCCTGGGGCTGCATCATCGCCCTCGTGCTCACCTTCATCTACCTGCTCGCCCGCCGCGTGATCACCTTCGAGCAGTCCATGGACTGCGTCACCAAGGGCTTCACCGCCATGGTGCCCGCCCTTCTCATCCTCACCTTCGCCCTCACGCTGAAGTCCATGACCACCGCCCTGGGCGCCGACTCCTACGTGGCTGGCCTCATGAGCGGCGCGGCCGAGAGCCTCTACAGCATGCTGCCCGCCATCATCTTCCTCGTGGCCGTGTTCCTGGCCTTCTCCACCGGCACGAGCTGGGGCACCTTCGGCATCCTCATCCCCATCGTCACCGCCATCTTCGCCAGCTCCGACGCCACGCTCATGACCATCGGCATCTCCGCCTGCCTGGCCGGCGCCGTCTGCGGCGACCACATCTCGCCCATCTCCGACACCACCGTCATGGCAAGCGCCGGTGCCAACGTGAACCACATCTCGCACGTGGACACGCAGCTCCCCTACGCGCTCACCGTGGCCGGCATCTCGTTCGTGATGTTCATCGTGGCCGGCTTCGTGCGCGACGCGGTCATCTGCCTGCCCATCGCCGTCGCGCTCACCATCGTGGTACTCTTCGTGCTGCGCCTCACGGTGGGCAAGAAGTCCGTGGAGGCCTACAAGGCCGCGCAGGAGTAAGCGCAAATAGCGAGAGAGCTGCAGCGTGCGCGATGCGCGGGGCGGCTTTCTGCTAGGATTGCAACCTGAGTTCGTCTTCATGCGGGGCGCCCTCGACGGGGCGTCCCGCTTTCTTTTGAGGGGCACACGATTTGCCGAGAGGCGCGGGCGCGGGCGAGCGGGGCCGGCATGCCGCGCGCCTCGGCGCACACCGAGCGGAATGGATGCACCATGAACGTCACGAGAAAACGCGTCCTCGAGGTCGTGAAGTACCTGCTCGCGGGGGCAGTCTGCGTGCTTGCCTACAAGCTGGGCTTCTACGGGGCCGTGGAGGGCTTCAGCGACGGGCGCTTCATCACCAACTTTGCCTTGGGCGCGCTCTTCTTCTCGGGCGCACTCGTGCTCAACTACCTGCTCAGCCGCTACCTGGTGTTTCGCGACTGCCTCAAGCAAGACGGCAACCTCGCGCGCTACTTCGCCCTCACCATCGTGCTCATCGTAGGGTTCCTGGCACTGTCGTGGGTGATGCAGGACGTGCTCGGCCTGGCCGTGGTGGTGGCGCGCACGGTGGCAGGCCTTGCGATGATCGCCATGGCCTGGCCCATCGAGCGCTTCTGGGTGTTCCAGAGCGAGCCGCGCCGCCAGCGCATGTGGCTCCACGTGCTGGGCGCCTTCGTCGCGATGTTGCTCGTAAGCGCCGGCGTGTGGTCCGTCACCTGGCTCTCCACCTCGATCCTCTCTGTGTACCTCGCGCCCCTGGCCGAGGAGAGCTCGACGGCCGATCTTGAGGGTACGCAGGGCGCGAGCGCCGCCGCGACGACGGGCGAGATTACCGTGCACGCCAAGGTGAGCGCCATCGGCGCCTCCGACTCCGACGAGGCGGGCGGGGTGGACTTCACCTGGGACGACGGCTGGTTCTTCAAGAACGCCACGAGCTACAACGAGAAGCTCGCCCTGGCCAGCGGCGTGCTCGCGGCCTTCGCCAACTCCGAGTCGGCCTCCTACAACGGCGGGTCGGACGCGATGACGGTGGTGGACGTACTGACCGATCTGGGCTTCGACGACGTGCAGACCACCTCATACGAGCACCGCTCCACCATCCAAGACAACCTGGCCACCCTGGCCAGCGGTGCCACCGACACCGTGGCCTACACGCTCGCCTCCAAGCGCATCACCGCAGCCGACGGCGCGGAGAAGACGCTCGTGCTCGTGGCGGTGCGCGGCTCCTACGGCTCGGAGTGGCTGAGCGACTTCAACATCGCGGGCGACGCGCCCGGCGGCTACGAGGAGGACCACGTGGGCTTCGCGGCGGCGGCGAGCGTGGTGATGAGCGACGTGCGCTCCTACCTGGACGGACATGCCGGCGAGGACCTGTGCCTGCTCGTGTGCGGGCACAGCAGGGGCTCGGCCGTGTCGAACCTCATCGCGGCGAAGGCCGACGACGGCACCCTGGCCAGCGCCTACGGCATCGAGGCCGGCGACGTGTACTGCTACACCCTCGCCTGCCCCACCGTCACCACCAACGAAGACGCGCACGGCAGCATCTACGACAACATCTTCAACCTGCTGCTGCCCTCCGACATCGTGCCGATGCTGCCCCTGCAGGCCTGGGGATATGAGCGTTACGGGCGCGACGCGTACTTCCCGCGCACGGGATCTGAGGGGTTCGACGCGCTCGACGCCCAGGAGCGCGCCTACTACCAGCAGGCGTTCGGCCGCGAGAGCACGAGCGACCCCGCCGACGCCGACGCCGTGGACTCGGCCATCGACGAGCTGTACCAGACGGTGCCCGGTTGCGAGGGGCTGGGGTCGCTTGACTCGGTGTGCGCCATGGCCCACCTCTTCATGTACGACATCAACACCCCGCGCGTGCTTGCCAGCCACTACCTGCCCACCTACCTGTCGTGGCTGGCCGTGGCCGGCGACGCCGCGACGCTCGGCCTGGAATAGCCCGGAAGAGGAACGCCCATGAAACGCCTTATTTTACGCATCGTCACGGTCGTCGTGCTTGTGAGCGGCGCGGCCTCCATCCTGCTCGCCATCCTCTTCTGCTTCCTGGGGCTGCCCGCCTTCTCCTCCACCGTGGCTGGCACCACGTCGCTGCTCCTGTCGCAGAGCGCCGAGGAGGCCGAGCAGCTCGAGGCGCACTTCGTCATGGCGGCGATGGGCGTGGCCCTCTTGAACTTCGGCATCCTCAGCGCCATCCAGGGCGCGATGGGCATCCACGGCCTGCGCACGGGCCGCTTCGGCAAGTTCATCTTCACGAGCGGCGTGGTAGCGTTCTCCTCCCTCTTCGAGCTGGTGAGCGGCATCGGCGACGAGGTGTTCTCCAGCGTCATCATCGCGCTCAACCTGGTGTTCGCAGCGCTGGCGTACTGGGAGCAGCGCACACGGGGGAAGGGCGAGACGAGCGAGGACAGGGCGCAGGCGGGCGTGGCGCAGGCTGCTGGTGAGGTGGGCGCGGGGACATGTGCGGCGGCGGGCGAAGGAGCTGCAAGCAAGACGGACGCGAGCGAGGCAGACGCGAGCGAGACGCAAAAGATCGTCTAGGCAAACACCGCATGCACGGGACAACCAGGCAAGGCGGACGCGAGCGAGACGCAAGAGACCGTCTAGGCGAACGCAGCATGCACAGGCCAAGTGGGCGAGGTGGACGCGACGGCGAGCGCAGCGCCTCGGCATATCTGGCGCACGGGTCGCCGAGTCGCATTACCGCAAGCCACCAGAGCTAATCCAACACGGCCTCGGCTGCGCCGTCCACCTCCCGGACGCGCACGCCAAACGACGTTGCGCCCCGCGGCGCGTCAACCATCATCGACGCCCTGAGCCAGGCCGTCTGGATGTCGACGACGTGGATATCCCGGGCAAGCGCCACCTCGCCATCCACCTCGGTCTCGACATGAAAGGTTTTGAGCGACCTCCTCAGCTCCTGCATAAAAGCCTCGGATTCTTCCGGTGACATCGGGAGCATCTCAGGGTCGGCCGGCCCTTCCCAGGTCAGACCCTTACGCCAGCCGCCATCGAGGTAGTAATCTCTCAAGAAATTCGACCGTTCGTCGGTCTTATCTTTCAGGTAACACTCCATTGCAACAAGGTTAAGAAAGATGGCGTCGATGCATTCGGCCACCTTCTTGTCTTGCACATCAATAGGCAGGTCAAAGCGGCAATCCATATCATGCCATTCAAGCTTTCGGGGAATCTCGTCCATAAACGCTCCTCTCTGCGCTAAAGCGCGTGCGGTTTTAGGCCTTGCGTGAGTTTGAACACATTCTTGAATCCTATATGTCCAAAGAATTGGACAGGAAGGGAATTATCTCAACTATTTTTATCGCTTTGCTAAAGCTCGCTGCCATTCTCTCGCACTGGGTGTTCGGGCAAGAAGAAGGCGCAGCCTATTTAGGGCTCAAGGAACCAACCAGGATACGAGGAGCGGGCGCAAGGGCGCCGCCGACTGGGCGGCTCAGGCAAACGCGCGCGGCACGCCGCGCTGGCAAGCCGCCTCAGCCTAAAAGCGCGCGCTCTCCTCTCATGGCTCGTCGGCCCCGAAGTTCCTCGAGGCTCCTGGCCTGGTTTTAATGGCGCTACGCCAGCAGGACAGACTTGCAAACCTCGTGCGGTAGAATGTGCCCTACTGCAGCGAGTAGGGAGACCAGCCATGGAGCTTGAGCGAATCGTCATCGACACGTATGACTTCGAGCGAATCCGCTCGGCGGGCATCACGTATGTTGACAAGACCGGCCTGATTCACCCGCTTGTCGAGGGAACCCTGGGCTTCCAATTCTTCCTCTCCCGTCCCCGGCGCTTCGGCAAGTCGCTGCTCATCTCCACCATCCAGAAGCTCTTCGAGGGACGGCGCGACCTGTTCGAGGGACTAGCGATAGACTCTCTGCCGTGGGATTGGTCGCAGACCTACCCCGTACTGCGCCTCGACATGAGCCTGTGCTCGGGGGAGTCCGTGGAGGAGGTCGAAACCTCCGTCGAGTTCACGCTACGCCGCGAGTCCGAGAGGCTCGGCGTGGCTCTGCGCGACGGCGGCAACCTTCGCGACCGTTTCGCGTCCCTGGTGGAGGACCTCGCCGCGACGAGCCCCTCGGGGCAGATCGTCCTGCTCGTCGACGAGTACGACAAGCCGCTCACCCGCTGGGTGGGCTGCCCCGAGGTGGCCCCCTTCCAGGCCTTCCTCAAGTCGTTCTACTCCGTCGTCAAAGCCACCGAGTCCAAGCAGCGCTTCTGCCTCATGACGGGCGTGTCGAAGTTCTCGAAGGTGTCGATATTCTCGGATTTGAACAACCTCAAGGACCTCACCATGAGCCCCTTCGCCACCACGCTTCTGGGCTACACGCACGAGGAGGTGCGGGCCAACTTCCCGGGCCGCCTGGCCGCCCTCGCACAGGCGCTGGATACCGACACAGAGGGGGCCTTCGACCGGCTCGTGACCATGTATGACGGTTACTGCTTCGACGAGCGCATGGCGCGCGTCTTCAACCCCGTCTCGCTGGGCAATGCCCTGGTCGACCAACGGCTGAAGCCCTACTGGTTCGAGACGGGCACGCCGGGCTGGCTCATGTCCTACGCCAAAAAGGAACCCATCGACGTGGACTCCTTCACACTGGGCGACTCCGACCTGGGCACCTTCGAACCCGCCAACCCCTCCATGCCCGCTGTCCTCTTCCAGACGGGCTACCTCACCATCAAACAGGTGTGGGGGCAGGACATGGGCATGGTCTACGACCTGGGCTTCCCCAACCGTGAGGTCTCCTCCGGCTTCAACCGCTGGTTGGCGAACGCCTACATGCGCCCCGGAACCGACGTCTCCAAGACGAGCGGCTGGGCCGTCGCCTGCCAACGCGCCCTGGGCGCGGGCGACGCAGCGGGGTTCATGGAGGCGCTCGAGAGCTTCTTCGCCTCCATCGGCTACGACCTCACCGACCGCCTCTCCGAGCAGGCCTATCAGTGCGTGGCCGTCGCCATCCTTCGCTTCATCGGCATCTACCTGGACGCCGAGGTCACCACCTCGCGCGGCCGCATCGACATGGTGATGCGAAGGCGTGGCCACACCTTCGTCATGGAGATGAAGGTTGCCTCCGGCGAGGGGGCCGACGAGAGGGCCGCCCGCACCGCAATCGCCCAGATCCGCGAACGCGGTTACGCCGAACCCTACCGCACGACGGGCGACGAGGTCCTCCTCCTCGGCGTGGCCTTCGACTGCCTCACGCACAACGTGGGTGCCTGGGTGAGCGAGGCGCTGTAAGCGAGCTGGTGCTGGGGCGGCGAGCTGCAACGCCCGTTCGGGCGGCACAAAAACGCGCGGCGAACCTGTTGTCGGCACTCAAGGGGGAAGGTGTGCCGCAGGTTCGCCGCGCTCAGGGGATGCCAGACGCGCGAGAGCAAGGGGGTCTCTCCGGTCGGCCATGTGGATGCAAAGGGTTCAAAGGTCGGAAGGTCGGTTGGGCATGTTGTGCTTGACCGTGGCCTTCCTTCGACAATCCGTATAATGCCGCACTGCCCCTCACGACGCATGACCCGACCGGGGGGATATCAAGAAATAGCTATCTAACAGGCAGAATGCATGTGAAGATGCCTTCACAACCACCCCTGTCACCCCATCCGGCTGATGGCCTCAGAAGGCCCCTCGCACGCTTATATGAGGCCTCTCACCCCTTGCGTTGACGCGACCCACCCGTTATGTGGGCCGCCGAGCGTCCCCTTATGCCACCGCGTAAACGACGATCTTGGGGTCGGCGCTCCACGTAGGCTGCAGACCCGTGGCCACGTCGTCGTTGAACATCTTGCTGTGCAGGTACGCATTAGCATGCTCTACCGAGTCGAACCCATGGAGAACCTGCACGTCCTCATCGCGAACGAGCAGCTCCTTGGTGAGCGCCCCCTCGATCTGCTCCAGGAAGGGCCCGCGATAGTCGGTGTAGACCTTCGCCGCCGCGGGACGCTTGTCCTCGTCGATGACCATCGTGATCTGCAGGTATGCCTTGACGTCTGCCATGGCGTAACTCCTCTCGTCTCGCGCCAGCGGCGCTTTTCCGGTAACGCGACACGAGATTCTATGGACCCGTCCGGCCCGGCTGAAGTGGTTAACGAGCGATTGAGGGACTCAAGAATTGTTGAGCGAGTTCACTTGCCGAAGCTGAGCCACTACTATTTCCTGAGCAGCACACGCATGGCGAAGGAGACCCGCATGGCATACAAGCGCAAGCTCGACAAGGACATCCGCTGCCCGCTGGAATACGGCATGGACGTGTTCGGGGGCCGTTGGAAGCCGCGCATCATCTGCGTGCTGGCGGAGGGGCAGCTGCGCTACTCCGACCTGAAGCGCGAGCTGACGGACATCACCGACACCGCCCTGGCGGCCGCGCTGAAGGAGCTGCAGGAGACGGGCATGGTGGCGCGCAGGCAGTACGAGGAGATTCCGCCGCGCGTGGAGTACTCCCTCACGGCCAAGGGCCGCAGCACCATCCCCCTGCTCCAGGCCATCTGCAAATGGTCGGGCATCTTCTATCGCGAGGTGGGCGAGAACGCCCCGCACAAGTGCCAGCGCTGCGACTTCGCCGGATACGCTCGCACGGGAGAGTAAGGCGGGGCCGGCGCGCTAGGCGATGACCTGACATCCGGCTTCTGCTCACAACGGACGCGCAGGTGCGGACCGCGTGCTGGGCGACAGCCTACGTGCCGCGTGCCGCCCCCCTCGCCCGCCCTACCTCGGCTTCCCCGCGCTCCCTGAATCCTTACTCAGCCGGCAGCAGGCACCACACGGCCCGCGCGGATTCGCCTAGGTTGCCGGCGGCGCTCGTGTCGCCAATCTCCACGCGGCGCAGGCGCACGTTGAAGACCCGCTCGACGGCGCCGCTGGCCGCCACCTCGCTGGGAGTCCCGCACGCTTGCACCCGGCCGTCGGCAAGCAGCGCGACCCTGTCGCAGCATGACAAGGCCAGGGGGATGTCGTGCAGCACCATGACCACGGCCGCGCCGCCCGAGGCGAGCTCGCGGGCCATGCGCATAAGGTCAAAGCAGGCCGTGGGGTCGAGGTAGGTGGTGGGCTCGTCCATGACGACGACCCCCGCCTCCTGGGCAAGCACCGCCGCCAGATGCACGCGCTGCCGCTCCCCGCCCGAAAGGCGGGCCATATCGTCGTCCGCGTGAGACGTACATCCCGCACGCTCCATCGCCGACCGCACAGCCTCATAGTCGCACCCCCGGGCAGGCATAAGGGCAGGTCGATGAGGGTAGCGGCCGCACATCACAAACTGCTCGACCCGCATGCTGGGTGCCTGGCCGCCCTGCGGCAACACGGCAACTCGACGCGCGACCTCCTTGCGCCCCATGCCCGAAAGGTCCTCACCACCGAGCAGCACGCTGCCCCGCGCAGGGACGAGCGCACGCTGCATCAGCTTGACGGCCGTGGACTTGCCGCAGCCGTTCGGCCCCAGAATCGCCGCGACCTCGCCCGAGCGAAATGCCAGGCTAACGTCCTCAAGCACGCGGCGCGGGCCATAGGAGAATGAGACGCCCCGCAGCTCGACGGCCGCAGGCGCAGGACTTACGGCCGGCTCGCTCGCGCCTCTCACAGCGACCGCCCCCTCTCGCGCATAACAAGCCACACGAAGAACGGACCGCCCACAAACGCCATGAGGATGCCCACGGGAAGCTCGTAGGGCGCAAAGGCCACGCGGGCGAGCACGTCGCAGGCGCACACGAATGCCGCGCCCGCGAACATACTCGCAGGCATAAGAACGCGCAGATCGTTGCCGGTAATCAGGCGCACCACATGAGGCACGACGAGCCCGACGAAGCCCAACAGCCCCGCAAAGCTCACCGCACCGGCCGCCAGCAGGGCAGCCACGAGCAGCATGGAGACGCGCACGGCGCGCACGTTCATCCCCACGCCCTGCGCCACCGCGTCGCCGGCCATCATCACGTTGAGCAGCCTCGCGCCGAGCAGGGCAAGCACGAGACCTGCGGCGATGCACACGGCGGGCCAGGCGAGGTCGACCATGCGCACGCCCGAGAGGCCTCCCACCAGAAACGAGCTCGCCCCCACATAGGCGTCGGGGCAGACGATGAGCACGGTGTTCATCCCCGCACCGAACACCGCCGTTGCCGCCATGCCCACAAGCACGATGGTCATGCGGGAGGCGCCGGCGCAGCTCGCCATGGCGAACACGAGCAGCACGGCAAGCAAGGCGCCCCCGAACGCCGCCGCAGGCAGCGCGGCCGCAACGCCAGGGAAGAGCGCGCTCGCCGCGAGCACCGCAAGGCCCGCCCCGGAGTTGATGCCCAGGACGTTTGGGCTGGCAAGGGGGTTGTTGAGGGCCGTCTGTGTGATGCAGCCCGACACCGCCAGCCCGCTGCCCGCGAGCACGCCGGCAAGCATCCGGGGCAGCCTCACGTGAGCGACGATGTTGCCCGCCGCAGCGCTCGTGGGCTCGCCGCCCGTCAGCACGGCGCACACGTCCCCCAGTCCCACGCCGGTAGAGCCAAGCATGAGGGCCCCGAGCGCCGCCGCCACACAGAGCACGGCCGAGACAGCGAGCGCGACGCGCCCACGACGCCGCGAGGCAAACGCCGACCCCCTCGCGAAGGCCCCGGGGGCAGGCGCAGGCGCGACCCCGGGCGCAGGCACGTTCTCCGAGGCGACCCCACCCTGCGAGCCCTCGCCTCCCCTAGGCGCAGACGTCATCGCCATAGAGCGCCTTGGCCATCGCGCGGTACGCCTCGTCCCAGGCGTCGAGCGGCTTGTATTGGAAGAGCACCGGGTCAAGCGCCAGGTAGCGGCCCTCTTGCACGGCCGTCAGGCCCGCCCAGGCGGGGTCGTCCTGCGTCTGGCGGTCAAGGGCGCGCTGTGCGGCCTGCGCGTCGTTGCCCATGGGCAGGACGAACACGTAGTCCGGGTCGAGCGCCACCACCGACTCGAGCGAGAAATCCTCGAGCAGGCTGGGGTTCTCATCCGCGACGTTCAAGCCGCCCAAGTTGGCCAAGATGGCGCCCGACTGGGTGGCGGAGTTGAGCACGCGCGTGCCGCCCGAATACGTCGTCATGAGCAGGCACGTGGGGGCCTGGGTGCCGGACTCGGCGCGGGCCTTGCCGGCTGCGGCGAGCACCTCGTCGATGCGGTCGCGCGTGTCCAGGCCATGGCTGCGGTACAGGTCGTAGCGGCCCGTCAGGTCGCAGCAGGCGCGCAGCATGCGCAGGTAATCGCCGAAAACCGTCACCTTGAACGTCAGCACGGGGATGCCGGCCTCCTCAAGCGGAGCCACGAGGTCAAGCTGGCTCGACTGGCCGCCCTTGCCTGCCGAAACAGCGCTCATGATGACAAGGGAGGGCTCCAAGGCGAGGATCTGCTCCAGGTTGGGGGCGGTGAAATCGCCCACGAGCATAAGGTGCTCCACCCCGTCGAGGTCGAAATCGGCCAGGGCGTCATCGGTCACGCCGACAAGATCGCCGCCCGCAAGCTGCCAGGTCTTGGCGAAGCTGCCCATGCACACCACTACGGTGTCAAGTGAGTCCACGCTGACCTGGCGGCCCTGGTCGTCGGTCAACGTGAGCGGGAAAGCCACCTCCACCTCCCCGGCAGGCACGTCATCGGCACCGTCGGCCACCGCGACATGCTCGGCCACCTCGCCCGAGGGCGCGGCCTGCGCGGCAGGATGGCCGGAGCCTGCCGCCTGAGACGCGCCCTCGCTCGCAACGTCGTCCTGCTCTCCTCGAGCACCATCTGCCCAGGCAGGCTGGGCGCCTGCGTCGAACGCAAGTGCGCCCAACGAGGCAGCCAGCCCGAAGGCACGGGCGCAAACGGCGCGCCGGCTCAAGGGCGCCGCAAAACCCGCAGGACCGTAGTTCAAATCGTTCACAGCCATGTTGCTTCCTCTCTCTTGTAGCCCTACTCCACCGTCAGCCCTCTGCTGTGCGCGCAGTAGTCGTCCTGGGCCATGAAGTCGCCCTCGTGGTAGTACGCGGCCCGAGCGCGGCAGCCACCGCATCCCTGCCGGTAGTCGCAGGTGCCGCACGACCCCGCGTAGCTGCGGGTGCGCAGGCGCTCGAACACCGGGCTCGTGCGCCAGATCTGGTCGAAAGGCTGCTCGCGCACGTTGCCCGCCTCCTGCTCCATGTAGGCGCACGGGCGCACGACGCCCTCGGGGCTCACGATGCAGTACGTGAGACCCGCCAAGCAACCGCGCACAAAGCGCGTCTCGACGCCCATCTGCTCGGCCACGCGCGTGAACTGCGGGGCGCACGTGGGCTTGACGTCGATGGGCACCTCGGCCTGCTTGGCCATGAGACGGCGCAGCAGGCGCTCGTTAGCCGCCACCTCAAGCGAGGTGTCGCTGATGTACTTGCCCCGGCCCACCGGGATGAGAAAGAACACGTAGTGCCCCACGGCCCCCAGCTCAACGGCGAAATCGGTGATGTCGCAAATCTCGCCCTCGTTCCAATCGAGCGCCGTGGTATGCACCTGGAACGGCAGGCCCACCTTGCGGCAGGCGCGCATGCCGGCCACCGTGGCCTCCCACGCGCCCGCCTTGCCGCGAAACGCGTCGTGCTTGGCGGCATCGAGGCTGTCGAGGCTGATGCCCATGGCGCAAGCTCCGGCCTGCTTCAGGCGCGCGGCCACCTCGGGCGTGATAAGCGTGCCATTCGTGCCGAACACCGGCCGCAGGCCCTTGCTCGCCGCATAGGCCACGAGCTCGTAGATGTCGGGGCGCATGAGGGGCTCTCCACCCGAGAAGATCATGACCTTGAACCCCGCGGCGGCAATCTGGTCGATGAGCGCACGCGCCTCGTCGCCCGCAAGCTCGCGCGCGCAGGCGTCGGGGCTGGCGTCCTGGTAGCAATGCTTGCAAGAAAGGTTGCATCTGTTGGTGGTCATCCAAGAAACGATCAAGGCAGGCTCCTTCCCGCGCGCCTCCACGCGCGCGGTCGCGGTTGAACAACGATGGATTTGACGTTTGAAGTGCGAGGCGAGGTAGGACGGCGTTAGCCCTGCTGGGCGGCGCTACCTCAGCCGACCGGCGCTACCCCTGCTGCCCGCCCTGCTCGCATGCCCCCACGAGCCGGTCGAGATAGTCGGCCATCTCGCGCCGCAGGTCGCCGAAGCTCTCGTCGGCTGCGTCCCCGCAAGGCGAGGCTGCGCCATCGAGCAGGGAGAACCGCTCCTGCGCCGACCGCTGCTCGTCGGCGCGGCGCAGGGCCACCACCTTGCGGGCCAGCTCGCGGCTGCAGGCGGAGTCGAGCGGCTCATGGCGTCGCATGAGCCTCACGGCCTGCGCGATGACCTCGTGCCAGGCCGACACCACAAA
>CAVJGP010000005.1:0-25756 GCA_963648855.1 Alistipes onderdonkii
CCTCGACGGCCTGGTGCAGGCCCTCGGACCAGCGGCGGCCCTCCATGATGCGGCCCGTGAACTCGTCGACGATCTTGACCTCGCCGGAATCCACCACGTAGTCCTTGTCGCGGTGGTACATGAACTGAGCCCTGAGCGCCTGCTGCAGGTGGTTGACGAGCTGGCCGGACAGGTCGTCGTAAATGTTGTCGATGCCCACGAGCTGCTCCACCTTGCGCAGGCCCGTCTCGGTGGCCGCGATGGTGTGCTTGGCCTCGTCCATCTCGAAGTCGACCTCGGGCTGCAGGTGGCGCACGGCGCGGGCGAACTTGGCGTACGTCTCGCTCGAGCGGGTGCCTGCGCCGGAGATGATAAGCGGGGTGCGCGCCTCGTCGATGAGGATGGAATCGACCTCGTCGACGATGGCGAAGTAGTGCGGGCGCTGCACGCGGTCCTCGGCGCGGGAGACCATGTTGTCGCGCAGGTAGTCGAAGCCGAACTCGGTGTTCGTGCCGTAAGTGACGTCGGCTCGGTAGGCCTCGCGCTTCACGGCGGGACGCATGCTGTTCTGCAGCAGGCCCACGTTCATGCCCAGGTAGCTGTACACGCGGCCCATCTGCTCGGCGTCGCGGCGGGCGAGGTAGTCGTTGACGGTGACCACGTGCACGCCCTTGCCCGCGAGCGCGTTGAGGTAGCCGGCGAGGTTGGCGACGAGCGTCTTGCCCTCGCCCGTCTTCATCTCGGCAATCATGCCGTTGTGCAGGGCGATGGCGCCGATGACCTGCACATCGAAGTGCCTCATGCCCAGCACGCGGCGGGACGCCTCGCGCATGACCGCGAAGGCCTCGGGCAGCAGGTCGTCGAGCGAGGCGCCACGCTCGATGCGCTCGCGAAACGCCGGCGTGCACGCAGCGAGCTCTTCGGCGCTCATCGCCGTATACGTGGGCTCGATCTCGTTGACGCGAGCCGTGAGCTTCTTGAAACGGTTCAGCTCCTTGTCGGCGCCGAAGTTGAGGAGCTTGGAGAGAAAACCAGCCATTACATCCCTATTCGTGTCTCGGGTGCCCCTCTTGAGGGCCCGCCCTGCGGTCTGGTCGGCCATTGAGTGCGTGCGATTCACATGCATACCGATTGTTCAATGTACCACACGCCCCCCTCGTTCCCCATTTTCTCGGCCATGTTCCAGGAAGTACACAGCTTGCAGGCCACGCGGCACAGGCTCAACACACAGCCCGCCCCTGCAAGGGAGCGCACGCCTCGCAGCCAACGCGGCCCGCGTCGCCCTTGCGGGCCTTCGCGCGCAGGGCCATGTCGTGGGCGTAGGCCACGTCGGCACGCTCCGGGGCCGCCATGCTCGCATGCTTGGCGTAGCCCAGCGACATGTCGAACTCCCCGCGGGCGAAGCACGTGTCGGCCCCGCAGAGCATGCAGTCGGCGAAGGAATCGCACAGCTGCGCCACGCGCTTCGCCACAGCCCCGCCGAGCTGGGCCAGGCGCGGGTCGGGACCCATGCCGAACAGGCGGATGAGCTCGTCGCAGGCCTGCGTCGTCTCGCGCAGCGTCATCTCCCCCTGCCGCACGAGCAGCTGCGAGGCGGCCTGCTCAAAACGAGAGACGTCGGTGCTCACGAGGGCCGGGTTGAGCCCGAGCGTGCCCATGCCGCCCACGATGTACTCAGGCCCTCCGCCCGTCTGCCCCAGGGCGTCGCGCAGGCTGGACAGCACGGTGCTCAGCGAGCTGATGCGGCGCGACTGCTGCGGCGAGTCGAAGAGTATCTCGGCCAGGTCGGCGCGCGGCATGCGCCCCGAGGGCGACAGGGCGAGAACGCCCACCAGGAGCAGACCTTTCGCACGGCCCCAGTCACGCTCCCCCAGCGCCCTGCCGTTGAGCTGGCCGCCCATGGTACCCAAGACGTTGACCGCCAGGCCTCGCCCCAAGGCCGCGCCCGATCCGCGCTCCCAGTCGGAATCCCCCTGCAGGGCCTCCTGCGAGCGCTTCCTGCGACGCGCCTCGCGGATGGCCCCGTGCTCGCGCAACAGGCTGTCGGGCAGGCACTCGAGAAACGCCGCCTTGTCCGCCCCCAGGGCACGGGTGACAAGCCCGCCCAGGCGCAGGTCAGCGGGGCCCGCGGCCAGGGAGAGGTCCTCCAGCTCCGAGGAGGCCAGGCCCAGCTCGCCGTGAAACGCATGCAGCACCGCCGAGCAAAGCACGACGCTGGCCTGCGCCTCGCCGCGCTGGGCGCTGAGCTGGGCCTGCGTGACCAGCTCGTGCTCCCCTATCTCCCTCAGATCGTGGCACCGAAGCAGCGAGACACTCAACAAAAGGCGTGCGGTGGACTCCAGACGCGCGAAATGCAGCCTCTGCCCGATGCCCAACGCGATGGCCGCGTGTCCGCGCCCCTGGGCCGGCCTGTTCTGCACGAGGGCGCACTGGGCCTTGCCCAGACGCGCGTAAGCCTGCCCCAACCACGACCCGACACCGGTCCAGTGGCGCAAGGACTCGTCAAGCAAGGCGTCGGCACGCGCCTCGTCGCCTGTGCCGACGAGCATCAGGGCCTCGGCGGCCGCGCAGAAGTACACGCCGAAGACTATCTGGCGGTCTTCCAGGTAGCGCCTCGACACGCGCACCGCCTCGATGTCGGAGAACGCCTGCGCCCCCGAGCTGGGAAGCTCCTCGGTATAGGCGGCCAGGGCAAGGGCGGCACTGGTCAGGGCGTCAGCGACGCCTCCGGGAACCTGCGCGCGCACGCGACGGGATCTGAGGCGCTGGGCATGCGGCGCGAGCCACGTCCTGCCTCGCGCGGAACACCCCGCCAGGACCGCGCAGGCAACCGCATGGCAGCGCAGCACGGCGGCGGGCAGCTCCTCCGCCCCGGCCCGGACCAGCTCCTCCCCAAGCTCCTCAAGCCCGGCCACAACGCCGGAGACGTCCCCCAGAAGGCCCGCCTGCCCCAGGCGCGCCACAAGGCCGGGGTCTTCCGCGGGGGCGTCGGCCTGGGGGCCGAACCCGGCAAAGCGATACCAGAAGTCGAGCACCTCGTGGATGGGGGCCGCAAAGCCGCAGCACTGACGCAACGAGGCCCCTCCCCGGCACAGCTCGAGGAAGTCGGCCATGGCCTGCAGGCCGCAGGGCAGGTCTTCGCGGCGCGCCGCGGCGCCCTCCACACAGGCAAGCGCCACGTCGACGTCCACCACGTCGGCGAGCTGGGCTGGATGGGCCTCGAGCAGGGCGCAGCGCTGCGCGGCGGGCATGAAGCCCAGCACGTCGGCCGCCCGGGCATCCTCGCCCCGTGCCATGAGCGCCTCGCAGCACCTCACGGCCAGGTCGGCGTCGTCCTCCACGCACATGCGCACGCTCGAGTAGCCCGCGCGAACGGCCATGGCAGGGCAGTTGAACCTTCCCCGCGCCAGGTCGATGCCAAAGAGCGGGTACCCCTCCGAGAGCTGCTCAAGAAACGCCCGGTCGCAGCTTGCCCCCACCGCCGCCAGCTCGGACAGACGCCCCTGCCCAAGGATTACCATGGCGCGCACCACGGTGAGCGCCGGGCGCGCAAGGGGCTCGGCCAGGGCGTGGCACAGCAGCCGCTCGCAGGAGTTCTGGTAGGACTTGTCCAGCAGCGGGTCGGCCGTGTGGACGCGAGCGCACGCGCTCACAAGCATGGGCACGCCGTTCGTGAGGCCGCCCACGTCCAGGTCGCTGGCCACGGCGAGCCAGCGCCGCCACATGCCGACCTCCTCGATGCCCACCCCCAGAAAATCCGACCCCAAGACGAGCGCGCGGCGCAGCAGGCCCGGGCCGGGAGCGGCCCCAGGCGTGCACGCCACCACGACGCGCGCTCCCCTGCTCGCCCAGAAGCACACCGCCGCGCAGAAGTCGGCCGACGCGGCCGCATCGAGCGGCGGGAGGTCGTCTATGAGCACGAGCGGGGCGCACTGCCGCTGGCCCTGCACGTCCGTCGACGACTCAAGGCCCCGGCACCAGGCGCCGGCAGCCGCCCGTATGTGCAGCCACACCGCACGCGACGCCCGGCAGGCGTACCGCTCGGGCGCGTCTTGCAGGGCGCGCTGACGTGCGCGGCCCTTGCGGCGCGTCACCTGCAGCGACGCCATCCCCGCAGCTTGGCTGGCCTCCTCAGCCACGCCCGGCTCCCCTGACGCGCCGTCTTTGCGGGGCGTCCCCATAAGGGCGCGCATGAGCTCGGCGTCGTTGCCCTCAAGAAAGCCCATGACCTCGGGCGATGCGAACTCCACCGACGCCACCGGGCGCACCGACATCTCTCGCGCCCTCTGGGCGCACTCCCGAAGCAGCATCGTCTTGCCATAGCCCCACGGGGCCTTCAGCACCACGATCCCCTCGCGGTCCAGGCCCTCGTCTATCTCATCAAGCAACTGCACACGGGGGACCGTGCAGCGCCCATGCGCCGGCCGCGCCCCCGAATTGCCTCCCGCAGTCATCTGCCCACCGCCTTCTGCGACGCCGCGCGCCGCCCTGTCCGTGTGGCTCTTTGTGACGAAGGTAACAGTGGGTAGGCCTCTGTGGTAACCCAAATACACATGAGAGTTTTATATATCCCAAGCGGTGGGCATTCACCCCGTCTGAGCAGGAAGAATGGCACCGTGACGCCCTCGTGACAAGCGCCACAAAAAACGGCCCGACTCATCGCCGGGCCGTTCACGTCTCAATTTGGCACGTCTGCGCCCAGGGCGCGGAACGCCTACTGCGCGACGATGCGCGCGAAGCGGTTCTTCTTGCCCACACTCAGCACACGGCCCGACACCTCGGCGCCCGCGACGTTGTACGTCTTGGGGGCCACGGCGGTGCCGTCGAAGCGCACGCCGCCGCCGTCGATGAGCCTGCGGCCCTCGCCGGCGCTGGAGGCAAAGCCCACGGCCTGCAGCAGGGCGGGCAGGTACACCTCGCCGGACAGGTCGTAGGCGAACTCCTCCACGTCCTGGGGCACCTCGTGGTCGCGGTGGACGCGGTTGAACTCCTCCTCGGCCTTCTCACCGTCACCGGGGGTGTGGTAGTTGTCGATGATGAGGCGGGCGAGCTGGCGCTTGAACGCGTTGGGGTTGCCCGTGCCAGCCGCGAGCTCGGCCTCGATCTGGTCGATCTGGGCGGGGTCGAGGCGCGTGGCGAGGCGGTAGTAGCGCACGATGAGCTCGTCGGGGATGGACATGACCTTGCCGAACATATCGTCGGGCGTGTCGGTGAGGCCGACGTAGTTGCCGTAGGACTTGCTCATCTTGCGCACGCCGTCGGTGCCCTCAAGCAGCGGCATGCACAGCGCCACCTGGGGCTCCATGCCCATCTTCTCCATGAGCTCGCGGCCTGCGAGCAGGTTGAAGAGCTGGTCGCGGCCGCCCATCTCGACGTCGGCGTTGATCATGACCGAGTCGTAGGCCTGCATCACGGGGTACAGGAACTCGTGCAGGGCGATGGGGGTGTGGCTCTGGTAGCGCTTCGTGAAGTCGTCGCGCTCAAGGATGCGCGCCACGGTGAACTTGCTCGCGATCTCCAGCAGCTTGCCCAGGTCCATGGACAGGATCCAGTCGCCGTTGTGGACGATCTTGGTCTTGGCGGGGTCGAGGACCTTCATGGCCTGCTCGACGTAGGTCTGGGCGTTGGCCTCGATCTGCTCATGGGAGAGCTGGGGGCGCGTGGAGTTCTTGCCGGAGGGGTCGCCGATGAAGGCGGTGCCGTTGCCGATGATGAGGGTCACGTTGTGGCCGAGGTCCTGGAACTGGCGCATCTTCTGCAGGGGCACGGCATGGCCCAGGTGCAGGTCGGGGCTCGTGGGATCGACGCCCAACTTCACGTTGAGGGGACGCCCCTGCTCAAGCTTCTTCTTGAGGCCCTCGACAGGCACGATGGTGTCGGTGCCGGACGTGATGATGCGGAGCTGCTCTTCCACGGAAAAATTCAACGAACCCATCCTTTCGGTGCGCAGGTGCGCGGTTGGGGGCATACGCCCGATTTGCAGTGCCGTTAAGCGGGTGAGTATATGCCTTTTGCGCAGGTTTGTCCGCCTGAAGCTCCCGATACGCCCACAAACACTCCCGTACGGCCTTAATTTCGCTCAGTCTTCTAGGCGGCAGGTGGAGAAACGCCCCGTCAGGGCAGGTTGGCGCGATTCGAGCATGGCTTTAGGCGATAATGTGGGCTTATCTGTGCTCGGCGAAAGGAAACCCAGCATGACCGCACGTCTGCGCACCACACGCAAGGCAGCAAAGCCGCGCGTGGGCAAATACATCTTCATCATCGCCCTCATCGTGTTCGTCCTGGGCGTGGCAGCCACGATAAGCGCCACCTACACGCTGGCAATGTCGTGGCTCAAAGACCTGCCCGACTACTCCGACGCCGACTCGTACCTGCTGGCCGAGCCCACGAAGGTGCTCGACGCCGACGGCAACGTCATCGCGCAGTTCTACATGGAGAACCGCCAGCCCATCACGAAGGACCAGTGCAGCGACTACGTGCTGTGGGCCACGGTGGACACCGAGGACGAGCGCTTCTACGAGCACAACGGCGTGGACATCAAGGGCATCCTGCGCGCCATCGTGGCCCAGCTCTCCGGCGGCTCGGAGGGCGCCTCCACCATCACGCAGCAGCTCGTGCGCAACACGGTCCTGTCCGACGAGCAGTTCGAGCAGACCCTCTCCCGTAAGGTGCGCGAGGCCTACATCGCCACCGAGCTGGAGAAGATGTACTCCAAAGACGAGATACTCATGATGTATCTCAACTCCATCTACTATGGTGCGGGCTGCTACGGCATCGAGGCCGCCGCCCAGACCTACTTCGGCAAGTCCTGCGCCGACCTCACCATCGCCGAGGCCGCCACTCTGGCGGGCCTTCCGCAGTCGCCCTCGTACTACAACCCGCTCTCCAACCCCGACAGCGCCGTGGAGCGCCGCAACGTGGTGCTGGCCCACATGCTTGACAAGGGCCACATCACCCAGCAGGAGTACGACGACGCCGTGGCCAGCGAGCTGGTCCTCAACTACACCGCGCCGGAGAAGTCCGGCGCCTACGCCTACCCCTACTTCGTGGACTACGTGAAGACGCAGCTCAGCAAGCAGTTCTCCACCGACCTCATCTTCAAGGGCGGCCTCACCGTCAAGACCACCATCAGCCCCAAGTACCAGACCGCCGCCGAGAACGCCACGCAGAGCGTGCTGCAGTACGCCGACGACGGGCTTGAGGCGGCGCTCGTGTGCATCGACCCCTCCACCGGCTACATCCTGGCGATGGTGGGAGGACGCGACTACTACACCGACCAGTTCAACCTGGCCACCATGGCGCGAAGGCAGGCGGGCTCCTCCTTCAAGGTGTTCACGCTCACAGCGGCCATCCAGGCAGGCATGAACCCCACCGTCCTGGCCGACGGCAGCAACAACATCACCGTGGGCGACTGGACGGTCACGAACTTCCAGAACCAGAGCTACGGCACCATCAGCCTGCGCCAGGCCACCTATATCTCGTGCAACACCGTGTATGCCCAGGTCATCAACGAGATCGGCGTGCAGACCGTCATGGACACGGCCTACGCCATGGGCATCACCACCGACCTGAGCGACTACGCCTACAACTCGCTGACGCTGGGCACCGCCGGCATCAGCCCGCTTGAGATGGCCTCGGCCTACGGCACCCTCGCCGCAGGCGGCGTCCACAACGACCCCACCTGCATCACCGAGGTTCTCGACCGCAACGGCAACGCCCTGTACACCTACACGCCCTCCAACACGCAGGCGGTCTCCCCCGAGGTGGCCGCGGCCGTGACCAACGTGCTTGAGGGCGTCGTGTCCTACGGCACCGCCACCGAGGCCCAGCCCAGCGTGGACCAGCCCGTCGCCGGCAAGACGGGCACCACCAACGACACGCGCGACCTGTGGTTCGTGGGCTACACCCCGCAGGTGTCCGTGGCCGTGTGGGTCGGCTACCGCACCGAGACGGAGATCTGGTACCAGGGGTCGCTCGGCTCCACCCACACCCTGCCGAGCCCGATCTTCGCCAACTTCATCTCCGAGGCTCTCAAGGACGAGCCGCGCGCCGAGTTCCCCACCGCCGACAGCCCGGTGTACCGCGACAACTACTCGTGGAGCTTCTCGAAGGGCACCTACGTCGAGCCCGTCTACACCGTCGACGACACGACGGACGAGACGACCGACGATACGACAACGACGGACGGCACGTCGAGCACCGACGGCACGAGCACGACCGACGGCACCTCCGGCGACGGCACGTCCGGAGATGGCGGCAGCGCAGACTCCGGCGCCGAGTACAGCGACGTCTAAGCGCGCGAGCCGCCTGGCCGCTCCCCCATGCTTTAAGGCCTGCCCGAGGCCCCCGGCGCAACTACGCGTCGGGGGCCTTTTCGTATGCGTGCGGGCCCAGAGCGAGCCGCCCTAACGCACGGCAACCGGGACATTCATCTCGCCCACGTGGCAGGGCAGTCCCACGAACCCACTCCGCCTACCCTCGCACGTCAGCGCTCACGCCGCACAAGGCAGGTCAGGGATGCCCAGCATCTAAACTAACAGGCGACCAGCCAGCTGCCTGCACCATATGTTCAGAGCGACATCACAACGCCTATCCCCGCCCTGACGCACGCCAAACGAAAAGGGGGCCGCCCGAAGGCAGCCCCCTTGACGTGCGGTCATGTTCGGCGCAGGCGTGCAGGCGCGCTGCTGGGCGCTTACTTCCCCCAGGCCATGTCGGCCGCGAGGGCCTCCTTGGCCTGCGCGATCTGGGCGCGCACGGGCTCGTGGCCCGTTCCGCCCGCCGTGGTGCGGCGCTCCACGACCTTGTCGATGTCGGTGGCCTCGAAGGCGCCCTCGTCGAAGAGGTCGCTGAACTGCTTGAGCTCGTCGAGCGTCAGGTCCTGGAGCTTCTTGCCGGCCTTCTCGCACGACAGCACCATGTGGCCGATGACCGAGTGGGCCTCGCGGAAGGGCATGCCCTTGCCCACGAGGTAGTCGGCCAGGTCGGTGGCGGCCATAAAGCCGCCCAGGCCGCCAGCGCGCATGTTGTCGCGGTTCACACGCATGGTACGCACCATGCCGGCGCACACGTGCAGGGCGTCGGCCACGGTGTCCACCGCGTCGAAGACGGGTTCCTTGTCCTCCTGCATGTCCTTGTTGTAGGCCAGCGGGATGCCCTTCATCGTGGTGAGCAGGCTCACCAGGTCGCCGTAGACGCGACCCGTCTTGCCGCGCGTGAGCTCGGCGAAGTCGGGGTTCTTCTTCTGCGGCATGATGGAGGAGCCCGTGGAGTAGGTGTCGTCCATCGTGACGAAGCGGAACTCGTCGCTTGACCAGTACACGAGCTCCTCGCACAGGCGCGACAGGTGCATCTGCGTCACGGAGCAGGCGTAGAGCAGGTCGAGGAAGAAGTCGCGGTCGCTCACCGAGTCCATGGAGTTCTGGGTGATGCCGGAGAAGCCCAGCTCCTGGGCCACCATGGCGCGGTCGAGCGGGTAGGTGGTGCCGGCCAGGGCGGCGCTGCCCAGGGGGCACACGTCGGCGGCCTCGTAGGCGGAGCGCAGGCGCTTGGCGTCGCGGGTAAACATCCAGTAGTAGGCCAGCATGTGGTGGCTGAAGAGCACCGGCTGGGCCTTCTGCATGTGGGTGTAGCCCGGCATCACGACGCCGAACTCACCCTCGGCACGGGCGAGAAGCACCTCGCGCATCTCGCAGACCTTGGCGTGCAGCTCGCGGCACAGGCGGCGCGCGATGAGGCGGTCGTCGAGGGCCACCTGGTCGTTGCGGGAGCGGCCCGTGTGGAGACGGCCGCCGGCCGCGCCGATGCGCTCGGTCAGCGACTTCTCCACCGACATGTGGATGTCCTCGTCGTTGATGTCAAAGGTGAAGTTGCCGGCCGCGATGTCGGCGCCCACCTCGTCCAGGCCGGCGCGGATGGCGTCGGCGTCGGCCTGGGAGATGACGCCCACGTGGGCGAGCATCTTCGCGTGGGCCTTGGAACCCTGGATGTCCTCGGCCCACATGCGCTTGTCGAAGGGCAGCGACGCGCCGTACTGCTGGAGGAACTCCTCGGGCTGGGCCTCGAAGCGCCCGCCCCACAGGGCCTTGTTGGGTGTTGCGTCAGCCATGCCTTACGCCTCCTTTGCAGCCGCGAACGTCTCGGGGTGCATGTCGCAACGGCGCTTGTACGCGGCAAGCAGCCCGACAAGCAGCACGAGGCACACCGGCGCCGCCACCATCGAGATGATCAAGAACAGCATTGCCTTCATTAGATGGTGCCCTCGTTGCCCGTGTCCTTGCGGTGCTTGGCCCAGACCTTGCTCGGCAGGCCCCACTGCTCGATGAAGCCGGCGGCGGAGTCGCGGTTGAAGGTGTCGCCCTCGTCGTAGGTGGCGAGGTTGTAGTCGTACAGAGAGTACTCGGAGCGGCGGCCCACCACGGTGCAGGTGCCCTTGATGAAGCGCAGCTTGACCTCGCCGGTCAGGAGCTGCTGGGTGGAGGCGAAGAAGGCGTCGAGGGCCATCTTCAGCGGCGAGAACCACAGGCCGTAGTACACCAGCTCAGCCCACTTCTGCTCGGCACCGAGCTTGTAGTGCAGCAGCTCGCGCTCCAGGCACAGGTCCTCGAGGGCCTTGTGGGCGCAGATGAGCGCCAGGCCGCCGGGAACCTCGTAGCACTCGCGGCTCTTGATGCCCACGAGGCGGTTCTCGATCTGGTCGAGGCGGCCGTAGCCGTTGCGGCCGGCGATGACGTCGAGCTTCTCGATGACCTCGCGCGTGCTCATCTCGACGCCGTCCAGCGAGCAGGGCATGCCGGCCTTGAAGCCCACCACGACGTCCTCGGGGGTGTCGGGGCAATCGGCCAGGTCGGACGTGGTCTCCCAGATGTCCGCGGGAGGCTCGTTCCAGGGATCCTCGAGCACGCCGCACTCGATGGCGCGGCCCCAGAGGTTGTCGTCGATGGAGTAGGGCTTGGCCTTCTTGGCGCCCACCGGGATGCCGTGGGCCTCGGCGAAGGCGATCTCCTGGGGACGGGTGTACAGGTCCCACACGCGCACGGGGGCGATGACCTTGAGATCGGGGTCGAGCGCCTGGACGCTGACCTCGAAACGCACCTGGTCGTTGCCCTTGCCGGTGCAGCCGTGGGCGATGTAGGTGGCGCCGTACTTGTGGGCAGTCTCCACGAGGTGCTTGGAGATCAGCGGGCGCGACAGGGCCGACAGCAGCGGGTACTTGTTCTCGTACAGGCCGTTGGCGGCGATGGCCTTGCCGCAGTACTCGTCGGCGAACTCGTCGCGCACGTCGAGCACGATGGACTCGATGGCGCCACAGTTCAGGGCCTTCTGGCGGCTGAACTCCAGGTCGTCGCAGTCCTGGCCCACGTTGACGAGCAGGGTGATGACGTCGAGGTCGCGCTCGTTGATGAGCCACTGGATGCACACGGAGGTGTCCAGACCACCCGAGTATGCAAGGACGCACTTCTCACGTGCCATGGTAAAGCTCCCTTCCACATGCCCCGGCGTCATACCGGGGCGACGTTGAACAACATATATATGACGTGCCTATTCGACCGCGCCGCACAGGCGCTGGATCATCTTCTCAAACGTCACCGCGGCCTCCTCGGTGCGCGCAACGAGGAGGATGGTGTCGTCGCCGGCGACCGAGCCCAGGATGTCGGGCAGCTCGGCGGCGTCAAGCGCTGCCGCCACGCCCTGGGCCGTGCCCGTGGAGGCCTTGACCACCACGAGGTTGTTGGCGTGCTCCACCGAGGCCACGAGGTCGCGCACCATGCGCTGCAGGCGCAGGTCCTCGGCCAGCACGTACATGCCCTCGGGAAGCTTCTGCAGGCCCATCTCGGCGATGTCGCGCGAGACGGTGGCCTGCGTGCACACGAAGCCGCGCGCCCCCAGTAGGTCGACGATGTCGCGTTGGGTCTGCACGGCCTCGTTGCGCACTATCTCGCGAATTGCGGCCTGTCGCTCCTCCCTGCCTCTCATGCGTGCCACTTCTCGGCCACCTGGGCGGCGGCGTCGAGGGCCTCCTGGGGGGCGGGGACGCCCATGAGCAGCGACATGACGGCCTTCTGGGCGTGCAGGCGATTGCCGGCCTCGTCGTAGATGACCGAGTAGGGGGCGGCCATGACCTCGCCCGTGACCTCCTCGCCTCGGTGGGCGGGCAGGCAGTGCATGAAGAGCGCGTCGGGCGCGGCGTGCGCCATGAGCTCGGCGTTCACCTGGTAGCCCTGGAAGGCGGCCACGCGCATGTCATGCTCGGCCTCGTCGCCCATGGAGGTCCAGGTATCGGTGAGCACCACGTCGGCGCCCTCCACGGCGGCCACCGGGTCGCGCATGAGCTCGAGCGTGGCGCCGGTGCCGTACTTGGCAGCGGCGGCCTGGCACTCGGCGAAGACCTGCGGGTCCACCTCGAAGCCCTCGGGCGAGGCGATGCGCACGTGCATGCCCGTGAGCGCGCCGCCCTCGAGGTAGGTGTTGGCCATGTTGTTGCCGTCGCCCACGTAGGTGAGCTTCAGGCCCTCGAGCGTCTTGCCGTGCTCGACGAGCGTGAGGAAGTCGGCGAGGATCTGGCAGGGGTGGTAGGCGTCGGTGAGGGCGTTGATGACCGGCACGTCGGCGCAGGCGGCGACCTCCTCGATCTTTGCCTGGGCGAAGGTGCGCAGCACGATGCAGTCGTAGAAGTTCTGGAGCACCTTCACGGTGTCCTCCACCGTCTCGCCGCGCGAAAAGGCCGAGTGGTCGTCGGCCATGACGCCGGGGTGGGCGCCCAGGCGGTACGCGCCGATCTCGAACGAGTTGCGCGTGCGCAGCGAGGGCTTCTCCATGATGATGGCGACGGCCTGGCCGGCCAGGGGCGCCTCATGGATGCCGGCGGCCCAGTCGGCCTTCTGGCACTCGGCGGTTTTCAGGACAAGAGCGACCTCGGCGGGCGTGAGGTCGAGCAGGCGAAGCAGGTCGCGGCCGGCAAGCTTGGTTTCCACAGTTCCCCCTATCTGTCCGCGCGGGGCCGCTTGGGGCCATGCCGCGCGCAAACATGCTTCCTTCGTTCAACGAAACTGTGGCCATGATACGACCCCGCACAAGCGCGATGTTTGGCCTGCGCCCATTCATGCAATTTCAATATATGGTTGGATGGATTTATTCACTGAAACGGTTAGCCGCGCTTCCGCGTGTAGGCGATGCGGCACAGGGGCCGCCTGGGCGGCGCATATGCGCTGTGCATATTACAATAGCGCACGGTCCAAATCCTGCAGACCCGCTACAAAGAATCGACCTGCCATGTCTCAACACAACGTTTTGGAATACCTCGAGCGCGCCTGCGCGCAGCGCCCCGAGGCTGTGGCGGTGAGCGACGAGCACGGCTCGCTCACCTATCGCGAGCTGCTCGAAGAGTCTCGCTCGCGCGGATGCGCCCTGGCCGCCCTGGGGGCCGCCGGCAAGCCCTGCGTGGTGTTCATGGAGAAGGGCGCGCTCACGCTGGCCACCTTCCTGGGCATCCTGTACGCGGGCGGCTTCTACGTGCCCGTGGACCCTGCGGCGCCGGACATGCGCCTGCACGCCATGTTCGACGCCCTGGGCGAGCCGGCCGTGGTCGTGGACGCCCTCACCACCCAGCGTGCCCGCGAGACGCTGCCGCAGGCCAGCCTCATCGACGCCGCAAGTCTCGCGGCCACCGTCGACGAGGCCCTGTTGGCACGCCTGCGCGCCGGCGTGCTCGACCTCGACCCGGCCTACGTCCTGTTCACCTCGGGCTCCACCGGCGTGCCCAAGGGCGTGGCGGTGAGCCACCGCGCTATCATCGACTTCATCGACACCTTCGTGGAGACCTTCGGCTTCACCCACGACGACATCTTCGCCAACCAGGCGCCCTTCGACTTCGACGTGTCGGTCAAGGACATCTACGGGGCGCTTGCCTGCGGCGGACAGCTGGCCGTGGTGCCGCGCAGGCTCTTCTCCCAGCCGGCGGCCCTCGTGGAGTACGTGGACGGGTGCAAAGCCACAGTCATGACCTGGGCCGTGGCGGCCCTGTGCCTCGTGAGCAGCCTGCATGCCCTGGACGGCCGGGGCCTGCCAAACGTGCGCCGGGTGCTCTTCAGCGGCGAGGTGATGCCCCTCAAGCACCTGGCCATCTGGATGGAGAGCCTGCCGCAAGCCCAGTTCACGAACCTCTACGGCCCCACCGAGATCACCTGCAACTGCACCTACCACGAGGTGGAGCGCGGGCGCACCTACGACCGGGGCCTGCCCCTGGGGCGTCCCTTCGCCAACCGCCAGGTGCTTCTGCTCGACGCCGACGACCGCCCCGTGGCCCAGCCCGACGTGCAGGGCGAGATCTGCGTGCGCGGCTCGTCGGTGGCCCTGGGCTACTACGCCAACCCCGAGCAGACCGCGCGCGCCTTCGTGCCCAACCCGCTGCAGCCGGCCTTCCCCCAGACTGTCTACCGCACGGGCGACCTGGGCGTGCTCGACGAGCGCGGCGACCTCTTCTTCTGCGGGCGCAAGGACAACCAGATCAAGCACATGGGCCATCGCATCGAGCTGGAGGAGATCGAGGCGGCCTTCGAGCGCTGCGAGGGCGTGACCCGCTGCCGCTGCTCCTTCGACCCCGAGAAGAGCCGCATCCACGCCTTCTACGAGGGCACGGCCGAGGCGCAGGGCCTTCTGGCGCACGTGCACGAGGAGCTGCCCGTCTTCATGCACCCCGCAAGCCTCACCCAGGTGCAGGAGATGCCGCTCACCAAGAACGGCAAGGTGGACCGCCGCGCCCTGCTCAACGCCTACCTGGCCGAACAGGCACGCCAAAAGGAGCTGCGCCGCCAAGCGCGCGCCCAGAAAAGGAGCAAGACCGATGCATGACGACGAGCTGCTGAACCTGGCCGACACGTACGGCACGCCGCTCTACGCCTTCGACGCCCGCGTGCTCAAGGCGCGCCTGGCACGCCTGCGCGCGGCCCTGCCCCAAAACGTAGAGCTCTGCTACGCCGTGAAGGCCAACACCTTCATCATCCCGCTGCTCGCCGACGACGTGGAGCGCCTCGAGGCATGCTCCACGGGCGAGGCGCTCATCTGCTTAAGGGCGGGCGCGCGTCCGCGCAGCCTCGTGGTGTCGGGCGTGAACAAGGACGCGGCCTTCATAAACAATCTCCTCGAAGCGGGGGTACCCGTGGGCCGCTTCACGGTGGAGTCGCGCCTACAGTTCGAGATGCTCCTTGAGTGCGCCCGTCGCCATAACGCGCGCATCCCGCTGCTTCTGCGCCTTACGAGCGCCAACCAGTTCGGCCTGGACGCCGACGAGCTCGTTGACATCGTGGCCGCCCACAAGGACGACCCCAACCTGGACATCTGGGGCGTGCAGTACTTCTCGGGCACGCAGAAGACCTCGACGAAGCGCCTGGCCCGCGAGCTGCGCCAGGTACGCAAGATGCTCGAGCGCCTCTCGCAGGAGTGCGGCTTCACCTGCCGCGAGCTGGAGTTCGGCCCGGGCTTTCCCGTGGCGTACTTCGAGGAGGAGGCCTTCGACGAGGACGCCTACCTGGCCGAGTTCGCCGCACAGCTTGAGGAGCTGGCCTTCGAGGGGCCCATCATCTTGGAACTGGGGCGCAGCATCGCAGCGTCGTGCGGCACCTTCCTCACCTCGGTGGTTGACACCAAGGTGAACGCCGGGGCCCGCTACGCCATCGTGGACGGCGGCATGAACCACCTCGTCTACTTCGGCCAGTCGCTGGCCATGCGCGACCCCAAGTGCGCCCTGCTGAGCCGCCCCGGCCGCGCTGAGCGCCCGCTTGAACCCTGGAACGTGTGCGGGTCGCTGTGCTCGGTGAACGACATCCTCGCCAAGCAGCTCCCCTTCCCCGGCCTTGAGGTGGGCGACGTGCTGGCCTTCGCCGACACGGGCGCCTACTGCATGACAGAGGGCATCTCGCTCTTCCTGAGCCGCGACCTGCCCCGCGTGTGCCTCATCGACGCAGACGGCACCTCCCGCCTCGTGCGCGACGCCGAGCCCACCTGGCCGCTCAACTCCCCCGTGCAGGAATCAAGCGCCAAATAACGCACGAGTCATGAATTGCCCGCAAGAAACACACAGGCGGGCTAACAACGCGCCATAGATGCCTGTTAAAGTGGGGTTTAACTGTTGCGACTCCGTTACAGTTAAACCCCAACGAAAGGCGCATCATGGACGAAGTTATCGAGATTCTGGAATCCCTCAAGCCCGGCGTGGACTACGAGAACGCCACCAACCTGGTAGACGGGCGCATCCTGGACTCCCTCACCATCCTGGCCCTCGTGCCCGAGCTTGAGGACGCCTTCGACGTGACCATCCCCGCCGTGGAGATCGTCCCGGCCAACTTCAACTCCGCCCAGGCCATCAACGCCCTCGTTGAGCGCCTGGTCGAAGAGGACGCATAGGTCAGGGGCGGGGCCGAGCCTTGGATTTCTCCCTGCACTCGTACTTCTCCGTCCTGTATCTCGTCGCATTCCTGCCCATCGTGCTCATCGCCTACCAAGCGGTAGGCCGCAAGGCACGGTGGGCGGTTCTGTTGCTGGCGAGCTATGCCTTCTTCTGGTGCATATCGAGCAAGCTCATCGTCTTCATCCTCATTTCCACGCTGAGCGTCTGGGCGCTGGGCCGCTGGATGGGCCGCCTCTACGCGCAGCGCGACGAGCTCATCGCGCAGGACAAGACGCGCAAGAAGGAGCTCAAGCACCTCTACCAGAAGAAGGCGCGCCGGGTGTGCGCCCTGGGCGTGGTGTTCAACCTGCTGCTGCTCGCCTTCCTCAAGTACCTGGTGTTCTTCGGCGAGGTGGCCGGGTCGCTGCTGGCCCTCTTCGGCGTCGTGGTGCCCGTCGAGGTGCCCTACATCGGCGTGCCCATCGGCATCTCGTTCTACACGCTCATGGCGGCGTCGTATCTCTTCGACATCTACCGCGGCACCATCAAGGCCGACTCCAACCTGGGCCGCATCGCCCTCTACCTGGCGTTCTTCCCCCAGATCATGGAAGGCCCCATCAGCCGCTACTCCCAAACGAGCGCAGACCTCTGGGCGGGCGAGCCCATCAACAAGGACAACCTCTACCGGGGCGCCGTGCGCATCCTGTGGGGCTTCGCCAAGAAGATGATCGTGGCCGACCGCTTGAACCTCGTGATCAAGCCGATCTTCTCCGACTACACGTCTTACGACGGCGGCGTCGTGGCGGCTGCTGCCGTGCTCTACACCCTGCAGCTCTACTGCGACTTCTCAGGCTGCATGGACGTGGGCCTGGGAACCGCGCGCATCTTCGGCGTCACCCTGCCCGAGAACTTCCGCCACCCGTTCTTCTCGCGCACGGCCTCGGAGTTCTGGCAGCGCTGGCACATCACGCTGGGCGCGTGGCTGCGCGACTACATCTTCTACCCCCTGTCGCTGTCGGCCCCGGTGAAGTCGCTCACCAAGGGCGCGCGCAAGCGCTTCGGCAACCGCTACGGCCCGCTTCTGGCAAGCGCCATCCCACTCTTCTGCGTGTGGTTCGCCAACGGCCTGTGGCACGGCGCGGGCTCGCAGTACATCTTCTTCGGCCTGTACTACTTCGTGCTCATCCTTTTGGGCGGCCTCATCGAGCCACTCGCGCAGACGGCCTGTGCCAAGCTCCACATCAACCGCACGGGCAAACCGTGGAGGGCGTTCCAGCTAGTGCGCACCCTTATCGTAATCTTCGTGGGCGAGCTGTTCTTCCGCGCCGAGGGCATGGACGCGGGCTTCTACATGTTCGGCCAGCTCGTGGGCAACTTCACGCTCGACTCCTTCGTGAACGGCGCCTTCTTGGCCATCGGCATGAGCTTCCCCTCCGTCACCACCGAGGTCGTGGGCCTGGAGGTGGCCGACTACGTCCTGCTCGGCGTGTTCGTGGTGGCGCTGCTGGCCGTGGCCCTCGTGGAGGAGCGCGGCGTGTGCATCTCCGAGCGCCTGGCGCACAAGAACCTCGCCGTTCGCTGGGCCGTGCTCTACGTGCTCATCTTTGCAATCATCGTCTTCGGCTCGTACGGCGTGGGCACCGCGCCGCTCGACCCGATCTACGCGCAGTTCTAACGAGGAAGCATGACTGAGAACACCAAACCCTCCAAGCTCAAGACCTTCCTCAAGTACCTGGGGCTCACGGTGGCGTTCTGTGCCATCCTGCTGGCGATCTTCTACGCCCTGGGACGCGTCGTCATGCCCAAGGACAACACCGCCCAGGCTGGCGTGGTGGAGTCGCGCGCCTACGGCTTTGTGGCCGAGCCCGAGAACACCCTCGACGCGGTCTTCCTCGGCGACAGCCTCGCCTCCACCTCGTTCTTTCCCATGCGCATGTGGGAGGACGCCGGCATCACAAGCTACGTGTGCTCCGTCAACGGCGAGCAGATCAGCTACGCCCTCACCCTGCTGGGCGACTTCTTCAACTACCAGAAGCCCAAGGTGGTGTTCCTGGAGACGCAGATGCTCTACAACCCCTTCGAGGTGGGCAAGGCCTTCAAGCAGTTCCTCAAAGACACCTTCCCCCTGCTGGAATACCACCATCGCTGGAAGGAGCTCACGCTCGACGACATCCTCCTGCGGCAGCGCTCCGACCAGGTGAGCTCGCTGAAGGGCGCCAACCCCAAGGCCCTCACCGAGGCCGCCGACACCTCCACCTACATGACGCCCAGCGACGAGGTGGAGACGCCCGGCGAGCTCAACATGGTGGTGCTGCGCATGCTCGTGAAGATGTGCGAGGAGAACGGCGCCCAGCTCGTTCTGGTGTCGACTCCCCAGGTACGCGACTGGAATTACGCGCGCCACAACGGCTGCACGCAAATCGCCGAGGAACTGGGGATCACCTTCATCGACATGAACACCGACCCGGTGGCCTCCGAGGTGGGCATCGACTGGTCTACCGACGCGCGCGACGGCGGCGTGCACCTCAACTGGCGCGGCGGCAACAAGGTGAGCGACTGGATTGCCGCCAAGCTGCGCGACGACTACGACCTGCCCGACCATCGCGGCGACCAGGCCTACGCCCAGTGGGACACCTGCCTCACCGAGTACAACGACTACATGGCCAAGGTGGCCAAGGACCCGGAGAAGTACGACATCCCCGGCAAGCACATGTACTGACGACGGCGATTGACCGAGCTTGTTCGGCACAGACCCCCGAGGCCCCGTTTGCGTGTGATACGGCACGCAGGCGGGGCTTTGTCGTTGATGAGACCCCGGCAAGAGGGGCGCAAGCGCCCGAACGTGTGGAGTCGCGGCGATGAGGCCAGCGGGGCCGGGGTGAGGCGGGCTTTGGTATATACTCCCCTGTCGCGGAGTGGGCCAGGCGGCCGCGCTGGGGGCGCAGCGATGCGTCCCGGTGAGGAAAGTCCGGGCTCCACAGGGCAGGATGCCGGCTAACGGCCGGGCGGGGCGACCCGACGGAAAGTGCCACAGAAAAGAAGACTCCCGCCTGTGCCATGGCACGGCGAGAAAAGCTGAAACGGTGCGGTAAGAGCGCACCAGCGTGTCGGTAACGGCACGGCTTGGCAAACCCCATCCGGAGAAAGGGCAAATAGGAACGCTATGGGTCGGCCCGGCCCGCGTTCGGGTTGCTCGAGAGTGAGGCCTGCGGCAACGCTAGGCAGAAGATAAATGGTCGCTCAACGACAGAACCCGGCTTATCGGCCCACTCCGCAGTGGCGCATGCAGCTTCGAGGCTCCCGGGGTCCGGGGGCATCAATCCCGTGCTCAAACAGCTTCGCAACAATAAAGGCCCGTGAGGGCCTTTATTGTTGCTGCAGAACTGCGCGCGGGATTGATGCCCCCGGACCTTGCGCAATCTTGCTGCATGCTTGGAAAACCGGGCATCCAAGGGTCGCGAGGTGTCTGTGGGAAAAGACGGCTTTGGGAGCGTCTCTCGTACTTTCGGGAGGCCTGGACCCCTAGACCCCTAGCCCTCTTGCCTCCTAGACCCCTGGGCCTCAGACCTTAGACAATCCTACCAGTCTCTAGTCGCGCGCGTGGGAACGGGGCTTGGCTCGGGCGCAGTTAAGCGAAAGAGGGCAAAGAAAAGGGGCAAAAGCGCAGCTACGCTGCGCCCTTGCCCCGGGTTTTCTTTGTCCTCGGGTTGAGCTTCTGTCTGAGCACCGAGCCAAGCCCCGTTCCCCCGAGCAGCTCCCTAGAGCTCCTTCAGCGCCGCAACCAGGCTGTCGATGTCCTCATGCGTGATGATGAGGGAGGGCAGCAGGCGAAGGACGTTGTTGTTGCAGGCGTTGCCCACGATGTGGCGCTCCATGAGGGCGTCCACCACGTCGTGGGCGTCGTGGGCGGCGTCGAGGGTGGCGCCCACCATGAGGCCCTTGCCGCGCACCTCGGTGACGTAGGGCACGCTTGCGAGCTGCTCCATGAGGTAGGCGCCCAGCTCGGCTGCGGCCTCGTCGAGCTTGCGGGTCGCCAGCTCGGTCAGGGTGGCGTGGGCCGCAGCCATGGCGAGCTGGCCGCCGCCGAAGGTCGAGCCCTGCATGCCGGGCTTGAGCACCTCGGCAGCCGCGCCGCGCGCCACGCATGCGCCGCAGGCCACGCCGTTGGCGATGCCCTTGGCCAGGGTGAAGATGTCGGGTACGACGCCCTCAACCGTCTGGAAGCAGAAGGGCTTGCCGCAGCGGAAGAGGCCCGTCTGCACCTCGTCAAAGATGACGAGGCAGCCGTGCTCGTCGGCCACGGCGCGCACGTGCTTGAGGTACTCGTCGCTCATCGGCCACACGCCGCTCTCGCCCTGGATGGGCTCGAGCATGATGGCGCACACCGTCTCGTCCATGGCGGCGTCGAGGGCGGCGCAGTCGTTGGCGGGCACGGCGCGGAAGCCCACGGGCAGCGGCTGGAAGGGCTCCTGGAGCCAGCCCTGGGCGGTGGCGGCGAGCGTCTCCATGGTGCGGCCGTGGAAGCTGCCCTGCATGGTGATGATGGTCTGGCACTGCGGGCCCTTGTTCTCGATGGCCCAGCGGCGCGCGACCTTCATGGCGCACTCGTTAGCCTCAGCTCCGGAGTTGCCGAAGAACGTCTTCCAGCCGTACTCCTCCCCCGCGAGCTGGCAGAGCAGCTGCGCCACCTCGCCGCGGCTCTCGGAGTAGAAGTAATTGGAGGTCTGCAGCAGCTTGCCGGCCTGCTCGGTGATGGCGGCCGTGACGGCAGGGTCGGCATGGCCCAGGGGGCACACGGCGATGCCGGCGAGGAAGTCGAGGTACTCGGCACCCTCGTCGTCGTAGAGGTGCTGGCCCTTGCCGCTCACGAAGAGCTTCGAGCGGCCGTAGGTGTGCATGATGTAGGTGCTGTCCAGCTCAGCTGCCTTGTTGAGGGCCTCGCCCATGGTGTCTCTCCTATCGTGTTACCCCGCACTTGAGCTGGGGCTTTCTCTCTTACTTGCTTACAGCGGCACGCTTGACGCGCGAGAGGATGTCGTGGCGGTGCAGGTCGTCCTCGGTGAGGGCGATCATGGTGCCGATGCCGCAGTCGGTGAACAGCTCCAGCACCAGGGAGTGCTCAAGGGTGCCGTTGAGAATGTGGGCGCGCTGCACGCCGCCCTCCAGGGCGTCGAGCACGGCGCGGACCTTGGGGATCATGCCCTTGCTCAGCGTGCCGGACTCCACAAGCTCGCGCGCGTCGGCGGCCGTGAGGCGGCTGATGAGCGAGGACTTGTCGGAGAAGTCGCGGTACAGGCCGTCCACGTCGGTGAGGAAGACGATCTTCGAGGCGTTGCAGGTCTGCGCGAGGGCGCTGGCAAAGGTGTCGGCGTTGACGTTGACCGCCTGGCCGTCCGGGCCGATGCCCACGCTCGCGATGACGGGGATGTAGCCCGTCTGGCAGAGCTGGTCGATGAGCTCGGTGTCGATCATCTTGACCGAGCCCACGAGGCCCACCGAGGGGTCGGGGATGTCGCAGTGCACCATGGAGCCGTCCACGCCCGACAGGCCCACCGCGAGGTTGCCGTGGGCGTTGAGCGCCAGCACGAGCTCCTCGTTGACCTTGCCGGAGAGCACCATGCTCACGACACGCATGACCTCGGGGGTCGTGACGCGCAGGCCGTTCTTGAACTCGACGGGCAGGCCGAGCTTCTCGACGAGGGCCGAGATGTCCTTGCCGCCGCCGTGCACGATGATGGGGTTGGCGCCCACGAGCTTCATGAGCATGATGTCTTCCATCACCGAGGCACGCAGCCTCTCATCGACCATGGCGGCGCCGCCGTACTTGATGACGATGGTCTTGCCAGCCAGGGCCTTCACCCAGGGAAGCGCCTGCGTAAGCACGAGCGCGTGCTCCTTGGCGACCTCCAGGCTCGAGCGCTGCGCCTCGTTCTTCTTGTCCGCCATGTCCTAGCTCCTATAGTCGGCGTTGATGGAGATGTAGCCGTGCGTGAGGTCGCACGTCCAAATGGAGGCCATGCCCTGGCCCGCTCCCAGGTCGCACACGATGTCGACCTGCGGCTCCTCGAATCGTCGCAGGGCCTCCTGCTCATCGAAGTCAACGACCAAGCCGCCGCGGCACACGGGGATGCCGAGGATGTCGATGTCCACGTCGTACTGGTCGAACTTCGCGCCGGAGCGGCCCAGGGCGGCGGCGATGCGGCCCCAGTTGGCGTCGTGGCCCGCCACGGCCGTCTTCACGAGGGGCGAGGTGGCCACGGTGCGCGCGGCAAGCTCGGCCTGGGCGTCGTCGGCGGCGCCCAGCACGGTCACGTTGACCAGGCGCGTGGCACCCTCGCCGTCAGCCGCAATCTGACGGGCCAGGCACGAGCACACCTCGAGCAGGGCGGCGGCGAAGGCCTCGTAGCGCTCCCCCGCCGGCTCGTCGATGAGCGCACCCCGGGCCGCCCCGCTGGCCATGAGGATGCAGGTGTCGTTGGTGGAGGTATCGGAGTCCACCGTCACGCGGTTGAACGTGACGTCCACGGCTACGTGGAGCGCCTGGTCGAGCACGGCAGGGGCCACGGGGGCGTCGGTGGTGATGAGGCAGATCATGGTGGCCATGTTGGGGCTGATCATGCCCGAGCCCTTGCACATGCCGCCCAGGTGGTAGAGCGCGCCGGAGGCGTCGCGCCAGGCCACGGCGCTGCGCTTGGGCTTGGTGTCGGTGGTCATGATGGCGCGGGCGCACGCATGGTCGTTGAGCTCGAGGTCGCGACCCACCTGGGCGGCCACCTTGGGCAGGCCCTGGGCCATCGTCTCCATGCTCAGGTGCTGGCCGATGATGCCCGTCGAGGCCACGAGCACCTGCTCTGAGGGGCAGCCCAGGATCTGCGCGGCGAGCTCGGCGGTCTTGTAGGCGTTCTCAAGGCCGGGCTTGCCGGTGGCGGCGTTGGCGTACTTGGTGTTGGCCACGAAGGCGCGGGCATAGCCCGACTTGGCGATGTGCTCGCGGTCCACCGTCACGGGCGCGGCGCAGAAGACGTTCGTGGTGAAGACGCCGGCCACGGCCGCGGGCTCGTCGGCCACCACCATGGCCAGGTCGAGGCGCTCCGGGTCGGGCTGGAAGCCCGCGTGCACGGCTGCGGCCTTGAAGCCGAGCGAGGCGCACACACCGCCCTCCACGTGGGTGCCTGCAAAGCCCGCGTGCGCGGGAACCTCAAGCGGTTTGTACTCCATGGGCCGTCCTTAGTCGAAGCAGTGTTGAATAAACAAGGGGAAATATACTTATTGCTGTGAGTATATGCCGTCAAAAATGCAACAAGCGAGCAATGCACACACAGGCGGCATAAACAAAAACTGCCGACCCGCTTGAAGCGAATCGGCAGCTAAGATTCGGTGGTGGAGATGAGGGGAGTCGAACCCCCGACCTCTGCCATGCGAAGGCAGCGCTCTCCCAACTGAGCCACATCCCCAAAACAAAGTGCGGGGGCTATTCTTGCATTCACACACGGTGCGTGTCAAGCGGCAAGCCAAAAAAGAAAGGGCGCGAATGCATCCTGCACCGCGCCCCCACATTCAGACGTAAAGGTCCAACCCCCGCAAAGTTGCAAGTTGGCCCACCTCATCGAGGTGGGTACCCTCCTCGTGCATTTTGGCTTCCCCAACGAAGGAGGATATCCATAGGGCACGCAATACTGGGTTCCCTGCAAAATCATGTCGGCCGACCGCAGCTGGATAGCGAAGGCTGGACAAGCGCACTATACCAACAATGCCGCCCGACGTGAAGGGAGAATCTGCATTGGGGCTCGATCCGGGTCGTGGGCAAGGCGCGCGCCTTGCGGCCCGGCGTTTGGGTAAGCCTGTGCAGCATGTCCGCTGAGCTGCAAATACTCGAACCGCAAGGTTAAAATTGCCAGGTTGAATTCTGCCTTCGGGCACACAACCGCTCCACAGGCCCGGGCCTTGCGAGCGGGGAAGGAGCAGGTATGCGACGCAGACTCGCCCCGGCCACGATGCCGGGCGCCCCCCTTGCCGGGGCACTCGCGCTGAGCGTGTGCCTGTGCAGCGGCCTGCCGTGCGGCCCCGCGCAAGCCGACGAGGCGCAGACAGACGCGGGCAGCGCCGAGGCCGCCGCTGCCGAAGATACAAGCACTGACGAGGCCGACGACGCCCAGACAACCGACGCCTCTTCGCAAGCAAGCGATACCACCTCGAGCTCCTCTCAGGCACAGACAAGCACCGTGATGGCCCAGGGGCTCTCCGTAAGGTCCTATGCCACGGACACGGCGGCCTCCGACCCCGCGATGGCCGAGCTCAACGCGCAGAACACCCTCACGGTGCACGCCAGCCTCTCAAACGAGACCTCGCGCGTCTCCGACCTCTACGACGCCATCAACGCCGCACGCACTGCGGCAGGCCTGGGCGAGGCCGTGCGCGACGGCGAGCTTGAGCAGGCGGCCTACCAGCGCGCGGCGGAGAGCTACCTGGCCCACTCCGACGTGCGCCCCGACGCCACGCTCTTCAACACCGCCTGCGCCCGCAGCACGGGCGAGATCCTCGTCTGGGGCAACAGCGCCGACGACACCTCGGCTGCGGCCGTGCTCCAGGAGCTTTCCAAAAACGACAACGCCTCCGCACACAGCTGGCTTCTCAGCGCCACGAACATCGGCGTGGGGTGCGTGAGCGACGCCGACGGCAACGTCTACTGGGCCATCGAGGTCAGCTTCGACTCCGCCGCCGCAAGCGAGTCGGGCGTCGCGCAGGGCCAGGCGGACTACGCCATAGCCGTCGCGGCAGCGAACGTGGTGGGAATTACCCTGCCTGAGCGCCTCGAGATGAAGAGCGGCGAGTCCACGCAGGCCGTGCTCGAGGCGACCGTCGAGGGCTCGCTGGCCTTTGGCGTGAGCGACTACGGATACAGCTACGAGTTCACGGGCGCCAAGGTCACCGTGGACCCGGCGAACTTCACCTGGAACAGCGCCGACGCCTCCATCGTCTCCGTCACCAAGGACGGAACCCTCACCGCCGTGGCGGCGGGCACCGTCACCATCAGCTCCACCGACGCCGACGGCTCAAACCCGCGCTTCGGCGGCGTGGTGGTGGACGGGGGCGCGGCAAGCGCCGCCTACGACCTGGCCGACTGCACGCTCGTGGGACTCACGGGCGACGACGGGCGCGGCAACTTCTACCTGAACTCCCAGGGCTCGGTGGACGTCCCGACCTTCTCGGTGATGGCCTCGGACGGCACCGTCATCGACCCGGTGAACTACACGGTCTCCATCAGCTATAACGCGCGCACCTCCATCGCCGTGCTCAGCGTGAAGGCGAACTCCAAGAGCGAGATGTGCTCCGGCATCGTCACCCGCCAGCTCACCGTGATAGACCCCAACGCGCAGGCCGCGACGGACACGA
>CAVJGP010000005.1:26021-27863 GCA_963648855.1 Alistipes onderdonkii
GGACGCCCAGCAGACCACGACGAGCATCCAATCGGGCCAGCTCACGCTGAGTTTTGGGTCGCTCACCTACACGGGGGGCGACGTGGTGGCCTCCAGCTCCACGCTCACCGTGGACGGCGCCCAACTCGTCGAGGGAACAGATTACACGCTCTCCTATGAGTCCAACGTGAACTGCGGCACCGCGACCGCGACCGCCACGGGAACGGGCGCGTACAGCGGCGCCCTCTCCACCACGTTCACCATCAGCCCTGCCGACATCTCGCTTGCCAGCGTCACCATGCCCAACCTTCCCTACACCGGCGGCGCTATGAACCCCCAGCCCACGCTCGTCACCTACACGAGCGCCTCGGGCACGTACAGCCTGGAGGCCGGGGTCGACTATGAGGTTGTGGGGTACTCGAACAACGTCAACGTGGGCGACGCCACCGTGGTGCTGCGAGGCATCGGCAACTACACGGGCACCCTCACCGCAAACTGGAAGGTCGTGCAGCAAGGCACGACAGATGCCGGCACCACCCAGACCATCCCCAAGACCGCAGACCCCACCGACCTGAGCGCGGCGGGTGCCGTCGCGCTGTGCGGCCTGGGCGGGATCGCGGCGGGCTTCGCGCTCCTGCGACGCCGTCTCGGCACCAAGAAGCGGACCGAAAGGTAGACCATGGCCCCTCTGAACCACGCGCTGCTGATGTTCTTGGTGAGCCTTGTGGTGACGCTGGTCACAACACCGCTCGCCAAGCGCATCGCGCAGCACTTCGGCGCCATCGACAAGCCCGACCCCCGGCGCATCAACAAGGTGCCCATCCCGCGCATGGGCGGCATCGCGATGGCATGCGGCCTGCTCGCGGCCTGCCTGGTGCAGGTGGCCGGCACCCTGTGGCTCGACTGGCCCACCATGTTTGTGCCGCACGCCCAGCTCACGGGCATCAACTACAAGCTCCTGGGCGTGGGCGTACTCGTGGTGTTCCTCACCGGGGCCATCGACGATGTGCGCAACCTCAAGCCGCACCAGAAGCTCGTGGGGCAGGTGCTCGGCGCGTGCATCGCAGCCGCCTCGGGCCTCGTCATCGGCAACATCTCCAACCCCATGAGCGGCGAGTTCGTCCCCATCGGCTGGCTGGCCTACCCCATCACCGTGGTGTACCTCGTTGCGTTCACCAACGTCATCAACCTCATCGACGGTCTCGACGGCCTGGCCGCAGGCATCACGGCCATCTCGAGCGCGGCGATGTATTACCTGTCTTGCGAGGCCGGGCAGATCGACGCGTCCCTGCTCGCCATCGCCATTGTGGGCTGCTGCCTGGGCTTTCTGCGCTACAACTTCCACCCGGCGTCCATCTTCATGGGCGACTGCGGCTCGAACATGCTCGGCTTTCTGCTGGGCGTCACGGCCCTTCTGGGCGTGAACCGCGTGGCGGCCGCCACGACGCTCATCGTGCCGCTCGTCATCGCCGGCGTGCCCATCATCGACACCTTCGCCGCCATCGTGCGCCGCAAGCGCGGGCACACCTCCATCGCTCAGGCCGACGCGGGCCACATCCAGCATCGCCTCATCAAGCAGGGCTTCGACCAGCGCCAGGCGGCCCTCATGATCTACGGCTGGAGCATCCTTCTAGCAGGCGGCGCCATCCTCATGACAAAGGTCGAGGTTGCCTGCCGCATCGTCGTCTTCATCGCGCTGCTCGTCATCTCGGCCCTCTTCATCAAGAAGCTGCGCCTCTTCGAGCCCGTGCTGCTGCACCGCATGAACCCGCTGACGCACGTCGAGGAGACCGTGAGCGTGGAGCAGGCCGCCGAGGAAGACGCCGAGGCCGCCCAGGCGCAAGAGCGCGCGCAGAAGTAGGG
>CAVJGP010000005.1:28115-29720 GCA_963648855.1 Alistipes onderdonkii
ATCGGGCCGCATGCACTGTTGAGCGGCTTGGCCCTGGCATGCAGCAGCGTGCCAGCGAACTACGCACTCTGTCTGGCATGCGGCGCTCGTGAATGCGGAATCTGATTTGGGAAATATGCCGTCAGCCGTCTGATCCTGTCCACCTCGTACAGGGCTTTTGAAGTACTTGTTTCCTGACCCGATACACAAAAGAGGGGCCGTCCTCCTTTCGGAAGGCGACCCCTCTTGGAATCAAGAACTCGTGTGAGAGCTTAGGCGTTCTGCTGGGCAGCGCGGGCAGCGGCCACGGCGTTCTTGGCGATGGTGCACAGGTCGGCGAAGGAAGCGGCGTCCTCGATGGCCATCTGAGACAGGACCTTGCGGTCGAGCTCGATGCCGGCCAGCTTCAGGCCGTACATGAACTGGGAGTAGCTCACGCCGTTGATGCGGCAGCCGGCGTTGATGCGGGCAATCCAGAGCTTGCGGATCTCGCGCTTCTTGGTGCGACGATCGCGGTACTGGTACATCAGAGAGTGACGCACCTGCTCCTTGGCCTTGCGGTAGCAACGCGAACGGGCTCCGTAGTAGCCCTTGGCCATCTTAAGGATGCGACGACGCTTCTTCTTAGAGGAAACAGAACGCTTGATGCGAGCCATATTTGGTCACTCCTTGTGACGAGGAAACGATACGGGGAAGCTTCGGCCTTAGTGGTCGAGGACCGACTTGACGTACTTGCACTTCTCGGTCTTGTCCAGAGCGACCTGGCCACGCAGCTGACGCTTACGCTTGGCGGTCTTCTTGGTCAGGATGTGGCGCTTGTTGCGCTGCACGTGCATGAGCTTGCCGGTGCCAGTCTTGCGGAAACGCTTGGCGACCGTCTTGTCGGTCTTCATCTTAGGCATTGAGGTTCTCCTTATAAGTCGTACCCGGACACGGCGCGTCCAGGAAGGTACCGATGGGAAAGTCCTACTCCTGCTCGCCGGCAGGCTGGGCTGCCTTGGCAGGCTTGTTGGCAGTGCGGATGGGGGCGACCATCATGTGCATGTTGCGGCCCTCAAGCTTCGGGGGAACCTCAACGGTGCAGACGTCCTTGAGGTCCTCGGCAAGCTTCTCGAGCATGTTGAGGCCGATCTCAGGGTGGGCCATCTCACGACCGCGGAACATGATCGTGATCTTGACCTTGGCGCCGCCTGCCAGGAAGCGCTCGACGTGGCGCTTCTTGGTCTCGTAGTCGCCCGTGTCGATCTTCGGGCGGAACTTCATCTCTTTGACGTCAACCTTGGCCTGGTTCTTGCGCGCGGCCTTGGCCTTGATCTCCTGCTCGTACTTGTACTTGCCGTAGTTCATGACACGGCACACAGGCGGTTCAGAGTTCGGGGAAATCTCAACGAGGTCGAGACCCTGGTCATCTGCCACGCGCTGGGCATCGCGAATAGCAAAGATACCGAGCTGACTTCCGTCAACGCCGATCAAACGGCACGTCGCACAACGAATTTCGTCGTTGATGCGAGGCTCATCGGACTTAGCTATGCGAAACACCTCCTTCTCATCCCGCAATGCGGGTGGTCAATACAAAAAACTCCCGGGCACCTGGAGGCACCCGGGAGAATACGATCGCAACGGCGA
>CAVJGP010000005.1:29967-41290 GCA_963648855.1 Alistipes onderdonkii
CAAGCGCCTGGGAGTCGAGGTCGGACAGGGTCTCGAAGATGCCCTTGCCGCTCACAGGCGACACCTCCTGGTCCTCGAAGCCCAGGGTCGCGAAGTAGTCGGCGGGCGTCTCGGCGCGGCGGATGAGCTTGTGGGAGCCGTCCTCGCACAGAAGCACCTCGGCCGAGCGCAGCTTGCCGTTGTAGTTGTAGCCCATGGCATGGCCGTGGGCGCCGGCCGTGTGGATGAAGAGGTAGTCGCCCATGTCGATCTTGGGAAGGGCGCGGTCGACGGCAAACTTGTCGCAGTTCTCGCACAGGCCGCCCACCACGTCGTAGACATGGTCGCAGGGGGCGTCCTCCTTGCCCAGGACGCTCACGTGGTGGTAGGCGCCGTAGATGGCGGGGCGCATAAGGTTGGCGGCACAGGCGTCCACGCCGATGTACTCCTTGTAGATATGCTTCTCGTGGATGGCCTGGGTGATGAGGGCGCCGAAGGGCGCGAGCATGAAGCGGCCCATCTCGGTGAGGATGGCGACGTCGCCCATGCCTGCGGGCACGAGGATGCGGTCGTAGGCCTCGTGCACGCCGGCGCCGATGACGGCGATGTCGTTCTCGGGCTGCTCGGGGCGGTAGTCGACGCCCACGCCACCGGAGAGGTTGATGTAGCCGATGTGCACGCCGGCGGCCTTGGACACGCGCACCGCAAGCTCGAAGAGCTCGGCGGCCAGGGCCGGGTAGTAGTCGTTGGTCACGGTGTTGGAGGCCAGGAAGGCGTGGATGCCGAAGTTCTTGGCGCCCAGGGCCTTCAGACGGGTGAAGGCTTGCACCATGTCGGCCTCGCCCATGCCGTACTTGGAGTCGCCGGGGTTGTCCATGATGTCGTTGCCCAGCTCGTAGACGCCGCCGGGGTTGTAGCGGCAGAAGATGGTCTCGGGCACCTGGGCCACCTGCTCCAGGAAGTCCACCATCGTGATGTCGTCGAGGTTGATGAGAGCGCCGAGCTGGGCGGCCTCGTACATGTCGAGCGCCGGCGTCTCGTTGGAGGAGAACATGATCTCGTGGCCCTCGAAACCGCATGCCTGGGAGAGCAGCAGCTCGGTGTAGCTAGAGCAGTCCACGCCGCAGCCCTCCTCGTGGAGGATGCGCAGAAGCGTGGGGTTGGGCGTGGCCTTCACGGCGAAGTGCTCCTTGAAGCCGGGGTTCCAGGAGAACGCGGCGTTGACCGCGCGGGCACGGGCGCGGATGCCTGCCTCGTCGTAGAGGTGGAAGGGCGTGGGGACGTCCGCCACGATGGTCTTGACCTGCTCGAGCGTGGCGAAGGGCTTCTTTTCCATGAGACACCTTTCGGAAATTGGAGACTGACGCGTCAAGAGACTATGGCAAAAGCGTTTCTGACATGTTGATGGACTGGTTTCTCCACCGCCGCTTCATCAAGACGATGGTATGCTATCCTCTGTTTCGTGCCCGAGTGGCGGAATGGCAGACGCGGAGGTCTCAAAAACCTTTGTCGCAAGACGTGTGAGTTCGAGTCTCACCTCGGGCACCATTCCAAAGACATGAAAGCCCGCTGCCCCGATGGGGTGGCGGGCTTTTTTGTGGCGCGTGAGATGATGGGCGGGGCGCGCAGGAGGCGGGGATGCACCGGGCGGACGGCAGGACCGTCGCGCTCGCGGCGCGCGATGAGACGCTGGGCGCGCATGGAGCAGCGCACAGGGAACGAGGTCGCGGTCGCGCCGCTTGACCGCCTGCAAATCCGGACGCAAGCCAAAAGAAGACGGCGGGCACCAGCGCAAGGTTGCAGCCCCTGGACGGGGCCGCCCACCATCCTATTGTCGAAGGAAATGGGGGCCTTGCAGGACAACAAGGCATGAGCCGGCAGCGGCTGGGGCTGTGTCAAATCAGGAAGCCGATAAGTGAAAACCTGGCAGTTCAAATATCGGATGATGGCGCAGCTGCGTTTGGCTGCTGAAACTGATGACGGCCGCCAGCGCATCGTGAGCAATCATGACGAGCATCGATGACCCCAACATAAGCCAGCCAATAGTTACCTGGAGGCATGTAGTCGATCAGGAGCCATAGAACCTGAGCGTCTCGTTTGTTTTGCAAGCTGTTGGAAATGAAAAAAGCCAGGCGGTTTAACCGCCTGGCTTGAAGTTTTGCATGGTGGCCAGTTAGGGATTCGAACCCCAGACACGAGGATTTTCAGTCCTCTGCTCTACCAACTGAGCTAACTGGCCGTCAGTGCGTGGGTAACTATAACCCGGGTTTCGAAGCTGAGTCAAGCACTATTTTGAAACTAGCTTTAAAATGTGTGCAACTTGTAGAGACGCTAGGTACGGGCGCGGAAACGCGCGGTGCGGCCCCGCGGTGGAGGCATACATCGACGACCGCGCGCAGGCAGGCGTGGGACCCATAGGTGAGATGCATGCAATGATGCGCGCCCGTAGGCAAGCACTCCATAAGACGAGCGAGGGACGAGGGCGAGGCGCATCTCGAGGCGGCCACACGTCGGCAAACCCTAGCCAGGCAGGTGCGGGGCCTCAGAGACAAGACGCATACCAGGAAGGTCGCGAGCGAGCAATTGCCAGGGTGCAGGCCGGCCTCATCGTTCGGGCGAACCGCCTGAGGCGCCATCACAGGAAACGAACCTGCTCCCCCGGGGCGAGCCAGCGCGAATCGTTCCCGACGCGCTCCAGCACCATGGCGGCCCCGGGGCATTTGAGGCGCCTCCCGGCAGGCATGCCGCGCCGAACGAGCAGGACGGCCCCTTGCGCGTCGAGAAACGCCACATCGATGGGATAGCGTATGCCGAACGTGTGGATGTCGTTGCACGGCATCAGGCAGAGCACCCCGCCGCCCAGGAATCCCTCGTCGCGGCCGAGCAGGCCCCTCAGACGCTGGAAGAAAGTCGAGGCAAGCAGGCAGGAAACCACCCAGCCGTCGGAAAGGACTATCCGGCGAGAAGATTCGCCAGTCGGCTGCGATCCAGAACTCCCTCTCCGGCCAACCCGGGCCTGTGGAGACGCTTGCAACCCTCGCGCATCGCTCGACGCGATTCCCAGCTGTAAAGACATCTGCGCCTCACGCTCATCATCCAACGAGGGCTGCACACAAGACAACGACCATCCCTGCGGGCCCGCCTGCACCACATACGATTCGAGCGTGAACTTAGCGATTGCATTGAGCCCGCTACCCTGCAAGATCACCCGTGTCGCATGAGGAGCACCCAACACGCCCGAAGTCGGCCAAAGGGCGCGGCTGGGAGGCGCGGGCTTGCACTTCAGCATCAGAAGATCACCCCACTTCGATAGCGGTCAACGGTAAGTGACTTGACGTGCTCAAGCCGGATGGGGACGCCGGCCTGAACGCCCGCGACCGACAGGGAGGACGGCCAGGGCGCGTAGTACATCGTGCACTCGTAGCGCGTGAGATGCGGGGCCATGGTAAAACCCAGGCCTGTGGAGACGTCATCCCACAGTGTCTTGGCGCTCACGTTGACCGTGACGCCGCGCAAGTCCGACATGGCCTCCTGCAACGCCTGCGTCACGGCATGCTCCTGAGAGCCGCCCTGCCCCGACGCGGGGCTCACGGCGACAGCGAGGACCACATCGCCGGCAAGTCTGTCGAAGCGCGAGGCAGCCTCCATGAACCACATGAGGTTCAGGCAGATGATGGCCACCACGATGATGACCGGCGCAATGACGGCGAACTCGACGACCATCTGCCCCTCCCGCGAGGCGAGGCCGTCAGGACCCGCAAGGCAACGCAGGGAGAACGGGTGATACCCAAAGGCAGATTCCCGACCTAGCGGCCTAAGGTCATCAGGAGTCGAAAGCCCACGCCGAGACGAGGGACGATACCCTGCGGCGTCCCGGTTCTGAAAACCAAGCCCGCCAGGGCATGAGTGCCGCTTTGACCAGGTGCGGCACGGCCGAGGTGGCCAATGACGTCCCGCACGCCTCGGCAAATCCCCAGCGGCACGCAGGCCCTCTCGCAGCCGGCTCATGCGGCACCCGCCAACCACGACAGGTCGACCGCGAGCTCCAACGTCCGACCGGAGCCGGGCATCTCGACCTCGCCCAGGACAAGCCGCCCCGTGCCGTCGTAGTGCAAAGCGTCGCCGCCTATCTCAGCGAGGGAGAAGAAGGAGGTCTGCGTCCCACTCATAAGGAGCAGCGTCGAGCGCAGCACCTCGTACCACGTGCCCCCTGCCTGGGACAAGATGTTGGCGGAGTTGGTGAGGACGGGCTTCTTCGCCGACATGTCGGCTGGCTCAATCCCAAGCAAATCGACCGTCTGGCTCAAGGCGCCTTTCAGCCAGCCCGAGATGCCCCCCAACCCCCAGGAGCTCAGCGTCTGGAACGACGTGCTCATGCCCGCCGAGAGCGCCTCGTAGCCGTTGCCGTACGCAACCAAGACGTTGCCCCACACGCTCATCACGGAGTCGAGCACGCCCCCGGCGGCCCCCGTTATGCCCGCCTGGGCCACGAGGCCATCGAAGAGGTTTGCCAGGATGTTGTTGCCCTCGCTGTCTGCGGAGTCTTTGGCCAGGGCAGCCGCAGAGATGGCGGCGCGCGCAGGGATGGTCGCCCCCTCGTCAAAGAGGGCAAGCAGCGAAGAAGGCGAGCTATGTGTGACGGGGTCCGCGCAGACGCACACGCACCCCTTGGCACCGGGAGGCGACAGCTTCACGCGCGTGGCGGACACCTTCTTGAGCGCGTCGGCGAACAGCTCACGCGATCTCTCCCCCTCGGCCTTCGCCTCGGCAAGCTTGCCCGAGGCGGCGTCCTTTGCCGACTGATACGCGTGCGACTCCTCGACCACGATCTTCCAGTAGTACTCGAAGCCGTTATCAATCGAGGTGGATGCGGCAGGCACGCGCCCCAGGGTAGCCGCGCTGAACTGGCATGTGCCACAGACGGCAAGCACCCCGGAATCTATCTGGGAGACGCTTCCCACACCCGCAGAGCTGCCCTTGGCGCCGGGGCAATCCGAGATGCCGTGTATGGTGAGCTTGCCCCCTTCCGAGGTGACCGGCCACAACGCGGCGGCATAGAGCGTCGTGGAGCGCAGCTCGGCCGTGTTGCGCGGCAGCGACCTCAGGTCGCACGAAACGCTGCCGTCGGAGTTGCGCACGAAGGAGGAGGCCTCGACCTGCTCCAGGGCATACGCATAGAACGCGCTGCGGGCCTGCGAGCGGACGCGTTCCTCCACGCTTGACGAGGCAGGCGACTCGATGGAGAGGCGCTGCGCATAATAAGCCCGAGCCCTCCTGATGGCCACGCCGAAGTCCCACCCGGCGCTCGAAGAGTACGACGGGTTGGCCGCGCCCACCAGGCCCGCGAGCGTCGAGGCGCGCTCGCGCATGCTCACATTGCCCCCGCAGTCGGCCTGCCAGGCACGCTCAAGGGCGTCGGAGGCGTCCTGCTCGTCCTGGGCGGCCTGTTTGGAAAGCTCGTCTATCCGCTCGCCCGACGAGGCGAGCTCGTCGGCATCGTCTTGCGCGTCATCGTCATCAAGGGTGCCGAAGTCGCTCGACCCCTTGATGGGGTAAGGCAGCGCAAAACCCAGATAGTTGCCCGACGAAGACGAGTTTGCCGAGATAACGGCCCCGGAGTTGGCGACCACGATGTAGGGGACGAAGCCCTCGAGCTTCTCCAAGCCCTTTGCGCACGACTTGGCGAGCTTGGCCCGCGCCGTGAAGACCTTCGAGGCCGCGTCGAGCACGGGAGGGCCCGACGCCTGGGTCACGGGGATGGCTGAGAGCACAAGCCCCACGGCCATGGTGAGCAGGGCGACAAGACCCATGCTGAGCACGAGGGCGTCAAGCACCTGGGCGATGGTTGAGTATGCGGCCACGACGTTGCAGCCGGCCAGGGCGCCGGCGTCCGCCACCGTCTGCACGTCGGCGGCACGAGAGGTGGACCATTGGACGTTTGCCAGGGCAAAGACGAGCGTGAGCGACACGAGGATGGCGACCGCCGCTGCGACGGTGGTGGCGCCCTCCTCGTCGCAGAAGAGGCCGATGCCCGCCTCGGGGCGTCTATGAATCCCATGTCGCAAGCCAGGCATGATAGCCTCCTTCCACCCACGAGGGCCGCGCCGGGCGGCTTACCTCGACTTTGAGCTCAACATTGCCGGCGGCGTCGAGCGGCCCCAGCAGCGAGGCCACCACCCCCACCAGGGGAAGGGGCCGGGCGTGGCCCGTGATGGCCACACCGACCTGCGCGCTCGACGCATCCCCCGAAAGTTCTATCTGCCAATCCCCCGCACGGAAGATGTCGGCCTGCGGCACGGCCTCGAGCCGGCGGCGCACATACTGCTCAAGCTCCCCGTCCTGAGCGGAGCCGCTCTGCGCGGTGGCCAGCAGGCGGCACCCCTCCGCGGCTGCGGACTGCATGACAGCCCGTGTGTACAGCAAACACATCGGCTGGGTGAGAAGCGCCAGGCAAATCATGAGGACGGGCAGAAGCAGTGCCGCTTCCACGCTCGCCTGGCCCGACTCCTCAGAAGAGGAAGACCTCCTCGGCCGCCACGGCACTGTCCTGCCCCCCGGTCGCATGCGAGAGCGCCTTAGTTGCGAGGTCGCCGAACACGCCGCGCCCCGCCGCGTCGAGCAGGCTCGAGAGCCCCACAACGACCGCGATGACTCCCAGCAGCACCACGAGATACTCGACCGTGGACTGTCCCTCCTCATCCGCCAACCTCCCCCACGTCCTGCTCCTGGCCTTCCTCGATTGCCTGCTGGCCCAGGCGCATAACGCTGAGCTCGCACGGGCCCTCTTGCGAATGCGCCCCCACACCCTCATCCTCCGCACCCCCGTCCCGAACGACCGCCGCCTCGACCCATGAGGGTCCCGCGACGAGGCAGGCCCAGGTGTTTCCCAAAAGGTCGAGGTAGCCCGAGTAGTGCAGCGCGACGTCGTCTTGCGACTCGTAGCCGGCAAGCACCGCCGCGCACACCTCCTCCAACGACGACGCCACGCTCCAGGTGGCGCGCACGCCGAGCGGCCCCGCCGCATAGCCGACGAGCTCGCCCGTCGCACCGTCCACCTCGAAGCTCGTCGGCATGGCGCCGCCTGCAACGACCGGCGCCGCCATGCCCGTATCAGGCGTAGGCGCGGCAGACTCGGCCCGCAGCGTCTCCTGCTCCTCGGGGTCCCCGATCGGGACCGAGGAACAAAGAGACAGGCCGAGAAAAACCGTCACGACCACGAGCACGACTCCCGCCAGGACGGCGAAGCGCCCGCAGATGCGCCGAGCGGTGCCGGCGGGCTGGCGGGTAGGCCCAGCCCAAACGACGGGTGCATCCCGGCCGGATTCGCGGACACCGGGCAGCGCGCCCGCATCACCGCCTGGATCGCTGCCCGGCGGCGCCGCATCGCCATCGCGCACGCCCGCCGACGCGGCATCGCCATCCTCGGAGGGCCCATCTGGCCGGCCCCGCCGCAGACGCGTGCGCAGCCCGCGCCGGGAAACCCAGTGCCGCCGCGATTGCCCATCCGGCCGCCCTGGCGCAGGATGCGCGCTCACAGGCCGTTTATGGCATCCGAGATGGACGTCCACAGCGTCTGGATGCGGTCACGAAACGCCGCTATCGCCAGGATCGCTATGACGACCAGGACGCCCACCAGGATGGCGTACTCCGTGGTGCCCTGGCCCTCCTGCTCACGGGCCAGGTCGCGGGCACGCTCGGCCAGGTGCGCCCCGCCCAGCGTGAGGGCCGCGCAGGCACGTGCGCGCGCCGAGCGAAGGGCCTCGCGCACGGTCGTGCGCCTGGATGCGACACCCGCTTTTACCAGCTCGTTGTTTGAAACATACATGACGTTCTCCTTTCTCACGCGGCACGGGCGTGCCGCAGGTTGATGGGCGTTTGAGCGCGCCGAGCGCTAGCCCGAGAGCTGCCCCAGCGAGGCCAGCAGGGGGCCGAGCACGGCGAGCAGCATCGCGGGAAGAATGAGCGTCCCGGTGGGGACGAGCATCTTGACCGGGGCCTTCTCGATGCGCTCCTCGACGTCGCTTCGACGCTGGCGGCGAACCGAGCAGGACTGCTCGCTCAGGGAGCGGGCGAGAGGGGCGCCGAAGGCGAGCGACTCGGTGGCGGTGTCCACGAAGGTGGTGAAGGCCGGCAGGTCGAGGCGTTGCGCCAGCTCATGCAGGGCCTCCGAGCGCGTCGCCAGGCCCAGCTCCCAAGAGCGCATGGCGTCGGTCAGCTGCGAGGAGAGGCGCGTGTCGTACTTCTCGCAGTAGATGGCCAGGGCCGCGTCGAACGAGATGCCCGCCGACATCCCGAGCGCCACGACGTCGATGAGGTCGGGCAGCTCCTCGAGGCACTCTGAGCGGTATCGTGCGCGGTCTCGGGCCTCGCGGCGGGGGCCTCGCAGCGCCCGAAGGCTCTTGAGGGCACCCTCCAAGCTGGCCCTGAGGCCCCCTCCCCCGGACATCGCAAAGCCCGATGAGCGCAGGTCGCGGGCCCGCACGCGCAATCGCGCGAGAACGCCTCCCAGAAATGCCATCCCCTCGGCCGAAGTGGCCGCCCACACGGCAACACCAACTGCGACGGCGGACAGTGCCAGGGACAGCGGCAGCAGGGCGCTCATCTCACGCTCCCAGCCATCACGCGCCGCACGAGCATCAAGGCGCACGCGTCAAGCAAGACGGCGATGGCCAGACAGGCCCGACCCGCCGGGAGCGCCAGGCCGGCCCGGTAGTCGCTCGACAGAAGCACGAGAAAGCCGCAGAGCACGATGGGCATCGCCGCGACAACCTTGGCCGACAGGCGCACCTGAGAGGTCTTCACCTCCAGCTCGCGGTGCAGGGCAGCGCTGTCGGAGGCGATCTGCGCCGTCTGGGCGAAGAGCTCGTTGAGCGACGAGCCCGTGCGCTGGGATATCTGCAGCGCGGCACCCAGAAGCGCGATCCCGGGGGCGTCGACGCGCGAGCACAGCCCCCCGACCGCCTTGTCCACCGAGCTGCCGGCCTTTATCTCGAACGACGCTTGGAGAAACTCGCTTCCCATGGGGTCGGGCAGGCTGCTGCCGGCATGCTCGATGGCCTGTGAGAGCGACTTGCCGGCCCCCAAGGCCGCCGCCAGGCAGCGCAGGGCCTCGGGCATCTGCGCGCAGTAGAGGTCGCGCCGCCGACGCTCCTGCGCACCCACGAGGCCCGCCGCCGCGCCCACGCAGACGACCGCCCCGACGACGAGCCCCAGGGCCGAGCCGCTTACAAGCCACAACGCAAGGCACGCGCCGCAGCCCGCCATGACGTAGGCGGCCAGCGCCCCCTGTGCGCTCACGCGCCGTCCGCGCTGCTCAAGCCAGGCGCGCACGTGACGCGCGAGGTTGTCGGCACCTTTGAGCCCCGCCAGGTACCGCCCCGCGCGGCTGTGCCCCACGAGCTCGGCCAGACGCAGGAACTCCCCTGCAACAGGGATCGCGCGCCTGCGTCCAGGACTTTTGCGAGCCCCTGCGGCCGCCAAACTCACGACGAGCGCGCAGCTCACGCCCGCCAGCAGGGCCGCGCACAGCATCAGCATGCCCGCCATGCCCTCACCTCCTGCTCAGACAGCACCTGCGTCCGCAGCCCCTCGGCCACAAACGGGGGCTCCTCGACAAGGAGCCAGGAGTCGGCCACGTCGTCGTAACGCACGCACTCGCTCAAGGCCACGCGGCCCTCCTCGGACATGCTGACGCGCGCAAGGCCGCCCACACGGCGCTGGCCCCCGGGAAGTCGATGCGTCATGACGATGAGGTCGAGCGCCGTGGCGACCTGGCCCTCCAGGATGTCGGCGGGCAGGTCGATGCCGAAGCGCGCCATCATCACGAGGCGCAGCACCGCCTCGCGCGCCGAGCCGGCGTGCAACGTGGTGAGGGAGCCGTCGTGGCCGGTGTTCATGGCCTGCAGCATGTCCACCGCCTCGCCCCCGCGCACCTCACCCACGACGATGCGGTCGGGCCGCATGCGCAGCGCGTTGGTGACGAGGGTGCGGATGGTGACCTCCCCCGTGCCCTCGATGGAGGCATCGCGCGCCTCTAGGCGGGCGACGTGCGAGCCGGGCGCGAACTTGAGCTCGGCGGAGTCCTCGATGGTCACGATGCGCTCGCAGGGGTCAATCTCGCGCGACAGGGCGTTGAGCAGGGTGGTCTTGCCCGAGCCCGTCCCGCCTACGACGGCGATGTCTTGGCGCATGCGCACGGCCGCCCCCAGCAAAGACGCATACCAGCCCGGAATCGAGCCGATCCCCACCATCTCCTCGAGCGTGACGATGTTCGCCATAAACTTGCGGATAGTGAGCAAGGGCCCGTCCACCGCGACGGGGGGAATGACGGCGTTGACGCGGTACCCGTTCTTCAGGCGGGCGTTCACGATGGGGCTCTGCTCGTCGAGCCTTCGGCCCAAGGGGGCGATGATGCGCTCGATGGCGGCGCGTATCTGCTCGTCGGACTCGAAGACGCGCTCGGCGCGGTGCATCCGGCCTTGCCGCTCGAAATACAGCGACAGCGTGCCGTTGACCACCACCTCGCTCACCGTCTCGTCGTCCATGAACGCCTCAAGAGGGCCCAGGCCCACGATGTCGTCGCAGGTCTCCCGCGCAAGACGCTCACGCTCAGCGGCACCGAGGGACTCAAAGCCCCCCTCGTTCATGGCGGCCGAGAGGGCGATGGAGAGCTCGGCCCGCGCGGCCTGGGAGTCGGACGCCTGGGCGATGCGGGCAAGCTCGCGATACCCCAGGTTCACGACGAGCCGCTCCTTGAGCTGGGAGCGCAGGCGCTGGATATGCTGTGACGTGAGCGCCTGGGCGTCCTCGTTTCTCATGGCGCGCTCTAGAACGGACATGCTTCCACCTCCTGCTCACGGTCGCGGCCGCGTCGCCAAAAGGGCTTGCCCGCGTGGGCGGCGGCACCCTCGGCGACCGGCGCGTGCGCAGCCCCCTGCGCGAACTCCGGGATGCCCAGACCCGTGCAAATCTGGCCCATGAGGGCCTCGACGGACACAGCGAACTTGTTCTGGATGCCCAGAAGCTCCGCCGCCCTGCCGATGGAGAGCATCTGGGTCACCTCCGGGCCACCGTCGAGCACGCGCACCACCTGGGGCGCCTGGGTCTCGAAGCCCACGCGCGAGAGGAACCCCTCGTCGCGGTGGCGCGGGTCGCAGCGGTTCATGACGGTCACGAGCTTGGTGCGTGGGATGCCAAGCCGGGCGCACAGCGACTGCTGCGCGCTGAGCGACTCCAGCGACAGGGCTCCCTGGTCGGCGACGAAGAGGCACCGGTCGGAGAGCTCGATGACCTGGGCCACCGTCTCGTTCACACCGGCAGGCAGGTCCACCACGGCCACGTCGGC
>CAVJGP010000005.1:42134-49025 GCA_963648855.1 Alistipes onderdonkii
GCAGTCGTCCTCAGCTGCTCGGTGCGCAGGGCGACGAGCAGCCGCACCAGGCCCTGGGGCTCGACCGCGGCCGTCACGCCGCCCTGGGCGCACGTGCGCTCGAACTCGGAAGCGCCTGGCACACACAGGACCGTCCTGCCCCTGTGCAGGCCTGCCAGGGCGCAGGCCGTCCCCACGGGGTCGCCCCCGTCAAGGCCCGACGCCACGAGCACGTTCGTCTTTTCGTCTTGGGCGCTAAACATCAGGGACTCCCGCAGCTGCGCGGAATCGCCCGACCACTGCACGCTTTCCGCGCAGGCAGCCATCGAGAGCGCCGCCGCCACACCGGCGAACTCCAACGCTCCCGAGCACACGAGCCAGCGCGACCCGCTCCCGCCGTTCACGGCGATCAGGCCCCCTCGGCGGCATCGGGCGCAGCCGCTTGGTCGTCGGCAGCCGCCTGGTCGTCGGCGACCACCTGGACGTCACCCGTGAATTCAGGCACATCCTGGGCCTGCGGCGCCACGACCCCGTCCGCCGCCGCGCTCTGCTGGGCTGCCTCGCGGGTGCCATAGGCGTCCATGAGGCTCTGGGCCACGGCCTTCTCGGCCTCGCTGACCTCGCTCGCGCCATCCCCCGCGCCGGCAAGCTCATCAGAAGGCAAGGTGAGGTAGAGCTTCTGCGTGGCCGCAAGCCCCACAAGGGCCTCCACCTGGTCGGGATCGACAGCCAGGATGGCCCACGAGAGGCTTCCCACGCCGGAGGTCACGTTGGTCTTGAGGACCTCGATGCCTTGCGCCGCCGGGCGGGCCGAGCCGTCGCCCACCACGTACACATCGACCACCGAGCCGGCCGGAAGCTCGCCGCCCACGGCAGAGTCGTTCGAGCACGGCACCGAAAGCGCGACCTTGCCCTGAGGCACGGCAAGCGCGACGCCAGCCGAGGCGACGTGCACAGATGCGAGCGGGGTGTTCTGGGCGATGGCGCAGGCGGCGGTCTTGCCGAGCACCTCGTCGGCCTGCGCCAAAGCCCCCTCGGGCAGCAGGTCGACGAGCCACTCCAGCTCGGACACGTTGCGCTCGCTGAACACCTCGCCCGCGGCGATGGCGCGCGACGCCACACAGACCGTGACGGTCTCCCCGCCGTAGCGCTCAAGCGCACGGTCGCGCTCGCCGGCGGCCTCGCCCCTGACGCTGGCCATGTAGGCAATCATCAGAATCGCGGCCAGAAGGCCGCATGCCACTGCGGCGATGACACGGGCTTTGACGGACATGGGAGCCCCCTCTCTCACAGGCGCGGCGCGAGTCGCGGCGCTTGGCTGGTGGATCGAGGGGGTGCCTCAAGTATGGATGCCGCAGGGACTACTGCTCATGTAAAGTCTGTGGATTTTGAAGTAGGCGTCACAGGAACGTCACAGAAACATAACAGGCCAGGTCAAGGGGGCAATCTTGCCGAAAAATAGCATCACGCAGCGCAAGTAAAAACTCTCACGCATTTTCGCCCACGCACGCCCGCAAGCGCCGCACGCAAGTCCATGCCGGCATGCAAGCACGGTGCGCTCACGCATGCGGCCTCGCAAGCTCTCGTGCCTCCCGCGTCTGGCCACCCGCCCCGGCGCGCGAGCGCCGGCATGCGCACCCGCAACCGCCCGCAGGTGCCCCATGCTCTCCTCGCCCACAAGCGCCGCGCTCCCCGCCCGCACTCCCCTCGCGCCCCATGCTCGCGCCCTCGACGCCCACCCTACTTCGTCAGCGAAGCCTTCGCCGCAGGGTCCAGGCCGCGCCTGTTCGAGAGCATCTCGGCCACAAGCATGCGGTACTCCTCGAGGCGCGAGGGCTCGACCGCACCCTCGCGCACGCCCTCAAGCACCGCGCATCCCGGCTCGTTGCCGTGCGTGCAGTCGCGGAAGCGGCAGCCGCCCAGAAGCGCGCATATCTCGGGGAACGTCGCCGCCAGGCCCCGCTCCTCGTCGAGCAGGGGAAGCGAGCGCAGGCCCGGCGCGTCCACGAGCACGCCTGCCTGGGGCACCTTCACCATGCGGCGGGCCACCGTGGTGTGCCTGCCCTGGTCGTCGCGGCCGCGGACCTCGCCCACGCCCAGCACCTCGGCGCCCACGAGGGCGTTCACGAGGGTCGACTTGCCCGCGCCGCTCTCGCCCAGCAGCACCGCCGAGCTGCCCGGCCGTATGAGCTCGCGCACCTCCTGTACGCCGCGCCCCTCGGGCACGCTCACGGCCACGACGGGCACGTCGCGCCCCACCGCCAGGCGCGTCTGCTCCACAAGCTGGCCCAGGCGCTCCTCGCCGCCTGCGCGGTCGGCCTTCGTGAGCAGCACGCACGGCTCGATGCCGCCCTGGTGAGCCAGCACCACGGAGCGCACGAGCCGGTCGCACACGAGGTCGCGCGCGGAGAGCGGCTGGGCCACGAGCATCGTGTCGACGTTGGCGGCCAGCACCTGCCGGGCGCCCCAAGACCCGCCGTCCCAGCGCGAAAGCTCGCTCGTGCGCTCGACGACAGTCTCGATGACGGCCTTGTCGTGGCCCTCGGGGGTGTCGAGCACCACCCAGTCGCCCACGGCGGCGCGCACGTCGCGATGACGGTCCTTCACAAGCGAGATGGCGTGCTCGGCGCGCACGGGGCCGTCCTGCGTCTCGATAAGCGGGTAGCCCCGGTCCAGGCGGATGACGCGGCCCAGGCGCGGGCCCACGAGGGGCTCCCCCGACGCGGCCCTGGCCTGGACGAACGCCTCAGCCTGGGAACGGACGCCCTCCGGCAGCGTGAAGTCGCCGAAGGTCGGCTCGAACTCGAGCAGCTCGTCGGTCAGCTCCGCGGCGTCGGCCTCCTGCCGGGCAGCGTTGCGGGCGCGGCCGGCCGGGCGGCGCGAGGGCTTTGCACGTTTCGCGCTCATGAGCGCGACCTCCTCTTTTGATAGACGTCGATGCCGGTGAGCGTGGCCCCCAGCAGGGTCAGCGCGACGGCTGCGACCATAAGTCTCTTTTGGAACCCCTCTTGCTCGACAGGGCCGCCCTCATCCACCACATGCACCACGTAGGCCGTGACGTCGAGGGCGCCCGTGTAGTCGTCGTCGGCCACCCTGTAGATGCCCGTCACGCGAACAGTGGCGCCTTTTACCTGGTACGAGCCCCAGTTCTTGATCTGGGCCACCTGCTCGTTGGTCATGAGGACCTCGATGGAGCTCGTCTTTGTGCCGCTGGACTGCACGAGGACCCACTTGTAGGAGCTCGAGGAGGAGCTCACGGGCTCGCCCACCACCTCGCCGCGAAACGACACGAGCGTCTCGTTGAGGGAGGCCTCGCCCGACTCGAGCCGCGCGATGGAGACGAACGTCGCGTCGTCCTCGGAAAGGCCGGTGGGCATGATGCCGCTGCCCCCGCCCAGCGCGGCGTCGTACACGGGCGCCTCGCGCACCTCCTCGCCGCCTGCGTCGGGCTCGTCGTCCCCAGGCGCGTCCTCGGGCGCGTCCTCCGCAGCGGGCGCGCCGCCCGCGCCGCTCGACCCGGGCGCGTCCTCCGCAGCGGGCGCGTCGCCCGCCCCAGACGTCCCGCTCACCTCGCCCGCGCCAGCCTTCTCCCCCGACGCCTGCTGCGCCACGCCGGCCGCACCGCTCGCGGCGGCCTCAGACGCCAGGCCCACCGAGGGCGTGAGCAGGTAGAGCGCGAGCGCCACCAGGTAGAACAGCGCCATGAGGCCCACGGCGTACAGCGCCACGCGCACGAAGACGCGCACCGAGCTCGCAAAGCTCTCCCACACGCGGCGTCGCTTGCTGGGGCGCGTCGCGCCCTCGGGCTTCCTTGCATCCTGTGGCATCCGCTACCTCCTCGTGCCTCGGCGAGGCGGCTTGCCCTGCCAGGCGCGCCGCACGTTCTCGGGCACGAGCGCGCGCACGCCGCGTCCCAGGGGGCTGTCGTGGAAGCCGCGCGCGCACGACACGGCGACGCTCGTGACGGTGGCGAGCAGCGTCACGAACTCCAGGCGGCCGGCGAGCATCTGCACCACGTAGACGCCTTTGAGGGCCATCGGCAGGTCGGCCGAGACCACGCCAGCCGAGATGCCGCAGTTGTTGGTGCACGAGATGCTCTCGAGCATGGCGGAGAGGGGGTCGATGCCGAAGAGCACGCCGGCCATGCCCCCTACCAGGTAGGTAAGCATGAAGAGCAAGAAGACGATCATGGCGTTGCGCGACAGGTCGGGCGTGAGGGTGCGCTGGCCCAGGTGGTAGTAGCGGATGACCTCGCGGGCGCTCGCGGGCATGAGGACGCGGCGCACCTCGCTCACGAAGGTCTTGATGGCCACCACCACGCGGATGGCCTTGATGCCGCCCGCCGTGGAGGAGGTCGCGCCGCCCATGGCCATGCCGAGGATGAAGCAGAACAGCACCGCGCGGCTCGCCACGCTCGTGAGCTGGGCGCTCGTGAGCGTGCAGAAGCCCGTGCCCGTGAGCGCCGAGACGGCGTTGAAGACGCCCTTGTCCAGGAAGGTCCCCAACTCGCCGAAGGCCTCGTCCTGGGAGAACGACACCGCAAGAAGCGTCAGCACCACGAGGCTCCAGACCAAGATCATGCGCGTCTCCACGTCGCGCAGAAGCTCGCGCGAGCCCTTGGAGGCCATGCGCAGGTACACGGCGAAGCTGAAGGTGCCGGTGAACATGAGGCAGACGAGCGTGGCGTAGATGAGGGGCTGGTGGTAGTAGGAGGCCCCCACGTCCATCACCGTGATGCCGCCCGTCGTGGCCGCCGCAGCCGCGAGGCTGAAGCCGTGGTAGAGGGCGCGCAAGGGGCTCATGCCGCAGAGCACACGGCACAGTAGCGTGCACAAAAGGGTGCCCACCACGATGAACGCCCCCAGGAAGAAGACGATGAAGCGTGAGGTCTGCGCCATGCCGGGCATGAGCTTGTCCTGATGGCCCTCGGCCTCGAAGAGCATGCCGGCGCCCGAGAACTTGGAGATGGTGCCCAGGGCCAGGGCCATGATCACGATGCCGTTCGCGCCGATGACGAGCATGATCATGCGCCAGATGCCGAAGGAGTACGGCAGGTGCGCCAGGCGCTGGATGAGCGACATGCCGGTGCCCGTGTAGATGGACACAGCGTCGAAGAAGGCGTCGAAAGGCGAGGCGTAGAGGCCCTCCACCACGAAGGGCAGGGCGCTGACCAGGGAGGCCGTGACCCAGGCGAGGCCCGTGACCACGAGGGCCTGCATGCGCGTGAGGCCGCGCGTCTTGGGACGCACGAGGCGAAGCGCGCTGCCCAGGGCGAAGACCGCCCCGAACGAGAACGCGAAGCTCGACGCCGGTCTCAGCTCGCCGCAGGCAAGGGCCACGGCGAGCGGCACGAGCATCGTGAGGGCCACGGCCACGACCATGGTGCCCAGGGTGCTCACGACGGAGCGAACGTCGTCTATGCGAAGCCTTGGCCACATGCCTTCGGTGCCCGGTTACTTCTTCGCGACCAGCTGGATGCTCCCCGCAAGCCCGCTCGTGACGTGGGGGACGTCGTCCTGGTCGATGATGACGGCCTCCAGGCCCGGGCGCGCCTCCACGAACTCGAGCGCCCCCTGCACGCCCAGGGCGAACAGCGTGGTGGAGAAGCCGTCGCCGTCAAGCGACAGGTCGCTCACGATGGTGGCGCCGCCGATGTCGGTCTTGACGGGCATGCCGTCCTTGGGGTTGAGGATGTGGTGGTAGAACACGCCGTCCTTGGTGAAGTTGCGCTCGTACAGGCCGCTCGTCACCACGGACTTGCCCGCCACGGTGAGCACGGCGCGCATCGTCTCGGGCTCCTTGGGGTCGCGCACGCCGATGCGCCAGGGGTTGCCGTCGGGGCGCGTGCCCACGGTGAGCACGTTGCCGCCCAGGTTGACGAAGGCCTTGTCGCAACCGTGCTGCACCAGGCAGGCGGCCAGGGCGTCGGCGATGTAGCCCTTGGCGATGCCGCCCAGGTCGATGCGGGCGAGCGGGTCGGCCAGGCGCACGGCGCGGCGGGCCGGGTCGCACTCGATCATCTTCCAGCCCACATGCGTGAGGGCCTCGTCGAGCGCCTCGCGGCTGGGCACCACGGCGTTGTGGAAGTCCCACAGGGGCGTGACCGACCCCATGGTGACGTCGAACACCCCGCCGGAGGCCTCGCAGTACGCGCGGGACTTCTCCACGAGGTCGTAGGTGCGCTCGGACAGCTCCACCCACTCGCCGCGGGCGTCGTTCAGGCGGGTCACCTCGGAGTCGGGACGGGTGCGGGAGAGGTTCATCTCGAACTCGATGGCCAGGTCGCGCACGGCGATGAGGGCCTCGTCGAGCTGCTCGGCGGTCAAGGCCGCGCTCCCGGGGAAGGCCTTGACGCTGACCTGGGTGTTATAGACGGGAAGCATGAGCTGGCGGGCGCCGTCGGGGGCGGGGCCGGGCCTCATCACGCGGATGAGGCTGTCCATGTCGAGGCCCTTCAACAGATCCGCGACGTTGGTTTGCTGCGACACGTTATGCTCCTCACACCCGGTACGGTCTTGGCTGGCCCGGCGCAGCCCAAGGGACTGCGCCGACACATGGGGAGAAGCATAGCCCTTGTACAGCCCGGCGCGAGCCTCGCGGGGCACACCGCCCAAAAACCGCGCTAGTACTCGACGCCCAAGCGCGCCGCGACCCCCTGGGCGTAGGGGTGGCGCTCGCAGGCGAAGCGCGTGAGGTAGTCGGCCTGCGCGGCCACGTCGTCTGGCAGGGAGTGGCCGGTGACGACGAGCTCGCGGCCGGCGCTACCGCGCGCCCAGCTCAGGGCACGCGCGAGAAGGGCCTCGTCGAGCAAGCCCGCGCGCAGGGCGTCGAGCGCCTCGTCGAGCACGAGCAGGCAGGGGGCGGCCCCGCAGGCGGCGGGGGCGGGCGCGGCGGCCTCGCGGGCGGCGGGGG